>CAZHYX010000011.1:0-21675 GCA_964536675.1 uncultured Flavobacteriaceae bacterium | reverse complement strand
AGAAAAAAGTAATGGTAAAACGTTTAGTAAAAGCTGAAGGTGTTACCTACAAAATATGTACTGCATGTAACGGACAAGGTCAGGTTACCAGAATTACGAATACTATTTTAGGGCGTATGCAAACAGCTACAACTTGCCCAACCTGTCATGGTGCCGGTGAAATGATTGATAAAAGACCTAGTGGTTCAAATGCACAAGGCTTAGTAATCAAAGAAGAGAAAGTCGCTATTAAAATTCCTGCCGGTGTAGTAGATAGCGTTCAATTAAAAGTTAGCGGTAAAGGTAATGAAGCACCAGGTAATAGTATTTCAGGTGATTTATTAGTAGTAATTCAGGAAGAACCACATAATAAACTCAAACGAGAAGGTAATAATTTACATTATGACATGTATATAAGTTTTCCGGAGGCTGTTTTGGGTGTGAGTAAAGAAATTGATACTTTAACAGGTAAAGTTAGACTGAAAATTGATGAAGGAACACAGTCTGGTAAAGTATTACGCTTACGCGGAAAAGGTTTGCCAGATTTAGACGGTTATGGTAATGGAGATTTGTTAATTCATATTAATTTATGGACACCCAAGGAATTATCTAAAGATCAAAAAACCTTTTTTGAACAAATGAAAGATGATGAACATTTTAAACCAAACCCTTCAAACTCTGATAAATCATTTTTTGAAAAAGTAAAAGATATGTTTGCATAAATTTTTCATTATAAAAACAAAGAATTAATATAATATATAAATTTTACGACGGTATTAATAATTTTTTTATATATTTGTATCGTTGTAATGAAGAAATTCTTGCAACACTTTTTCTTTTTCATAGCAATTTTCCCACTCTATTTGTAGAGTGGGTTTTTTTATTCAAGTTTATTACCTGTATTTATAAGTATAAGAAACTAATATTTAATAGGTTAAGGATCGCTTAAAAATAATTTGATAAAATAACAATAAATAAATATCACTACCGTTATTATATTGTATTACTGAGTTTAAATGCAGTAATATTTCTTTTTCATAGCAATTTTCCCACTCTCTTTATTGAGAGTGGGATTTTTTTTATTTAAAGACTCTTTCTTTTATATTAAATTGAACTACTTTTGTAAAAGAGCAGGTGCCTTATCGCCCCGAGTACTCGGGGAGGAAAGTCCGGACACCATAGAGTATTGTAACGGATAACATCCGTCATCCGTCTTTGGCGGAGAGGACAAGTGCAACAGAAAGCAAGTACAGTTCGGCTGTAGTGAAATCAGGTAAACTCTACAAGGTGAAATGTTACGTATATTAGAGTTTGAGGGCTACTCGCCCGATTCTAAGGGGTAAACAGCTAAAGTTATATAGTAATATATAATGTAGATAAATGATAAGGATATTCTGACTTTTTAGGAGAGATTCTGAAATTCCCTAAGCATCGGGACAGGATAAACAGAATCCGGCTTATAGCCTGCTTTTTTTTTTTAAATTTAAATTTAAATTACCTTTAGCTTATTCAGATTGAATTATTTCTACCTAAAATAACATACGATACAGTTTCATTTGTATATCCTTTTTGTCTTCAAAAAAATTGTACTTATAAATTTCTTTAGATTTTGTTTTTATTTTTAACCAAACAAAAACAATTTTTATGATAAAAAAGATTTTATTTTTAGCTCTAGTAGCTTTCGGATTATTTTTCACATCATGTTCAAATGATGATGATAACGGTGGGTCTTCAACAAAAAACATAACACTTAATATCAGTGGTCTAGAAGATTTAGGTTCAGATTATGTTTATGAAGGATGGATTATGGTTAATAGTGTTCCATTAAGTACAGGAACTTTTACTGATATTACTTCAGGTCAAACTTTTGCTATTGATACAGTTCAACTAAATGCTGCAACTAGTTTTATATTAACTATAGAACCATCAGGTGAAACAGGTACAGCCGCTGATACACCATCAGACACAAAATTACTTAAAGGAGATTTTTCTGGTAATAGTGCTACTGTATCTATTGTAACCATTGGCGATTTTATAACGACTTTACCGTCAGGTAGTTTTTTTCTGCGCTCACCAACTGATGAAACTGGAGGAATTAATAATGATAATGATGAAAACGGAATTTGGTTTGGTATGCCTGCTATGCCACCCACTTCTGGTTTGATATTACCAACTTTAGAAGCAGGTTGGAAATATGAAGGTTGGGTAATTGATGGGGCCGGACCATTATCAACAGGTACCTTTACTGCATTTGATGTTGCAGATGATAATGCAGGTGCAACTGATTCTTTTAGTGGTACAGAAAATTCAGGACCATCAATACCAGGAGAGGATTTCTTCAATAACGAACCAAGTGGATTTACATTTCCAATAGATATTAGAGGTAAAGATGTAGTTATTTCAATTGAACCTTCTCCAGATAATTCACCGAATCCGTTTTTATTGAAACCTTTAAAAGGTACTGCAAGTAATGATACAGCCCCAGCTGTGAATGATTTAGTTTTTGATAATACTTCCTTCCCTACAGGAACCGTTACTAGATAATTTATAGTAATTAATATAGTTAAGGTGCAGTCAATACTGCACCTTTTTTTTGACTATTTTTGTTTGATATTATAATTGATTATTTAAATAAATATAAAACATTTAATATAAATGCAATTAAATAAAAAGGTCATTTCAAATGTATTATTTTTCGGGTTTATTATTTTTCTTTTCACGCCCTATGGGTTAAGTACAAAAGCAAAACTAACTCAAGGTATTACTTACCTTAAAACATTCATTTTCCCTCCTTCAGTAACTGACTTGTTAGAAAGGGAAAAGTTAGATACATACGATTTTAAATTACAAGGTATTGTTGATACTACAGATATTAATTTAAAATCTTTAAAAGGGAAAGTGGTTTTTATTAATTATTGGGCAACCTGGTGCGCTCCATGTATTGCTGAAATGCCAATGATTCAAAAACTATATGACGATTATAAAGATAAAGTTGAGTTTGTTTTTATAACTTCAGATAAAACGGCTAAAGTTGAAAAATTTTATTCAAATCATAATTATAATTTTCCAACCTATAATATGTTATCAAACCCTCCCAAACAAATTGATACTAGAAGTATACCTGCTACATTTATATTAGATAAGCAAGCTAAAGTAGCATTAGCTGAATTTGGACCTGCAGATTGGAATAGTGATAAGGTAAGAAATCTATTAGATAAATTATTAGCTGAATAATGATTGTTTCGAACTTGAGCAAACCTTATCTGTATTTGAGGAAATTTAAAAAGTAAAAAAAGAGTTAATATTTAGAGGTTCTATTTTGAAACAAAGAAAAAAAAGTTAGCCAATAAACTACCATAAAATGTCTCTAAACATATTAATAACGGTTAATATTAATTAAACGTCAAATGATAGTTTCTCTATCATTCAAAAAAATATGGCATTGTTTATTAACTAACTATGCCTAATCAAAAGAAAAATTTATTATTTCTAGAAAACTCCTAATTAGACTATAAATATAAATAAAATATATCTAAGAATAAAATTTAGAGTGTTAATTTAATTAACCTGAAATAACTGTATAGTTTTAAAATAACACAGTTATAATTGACTTATATTACTTATTTGAGTATTATTTTTATATATTTATACCAAATTGTAGTAGGAGTTTTTTATTCTAATTTGTTATATATTAAAACCGCTAAACATGAATAATCCAGAAGAAAATATTGCAACTTATGTGCTTTTCGGAGCTGAGGCTGTATCTATATATAGAGTTTCTATTAAGCAGCTCTTAAAGACAAATAATATTGAATATAATGTTGGTGAATACCAATCAGTAAAAGAATTCTTTACAGAAAAAGAGAAATGGGGAAATTATATAGAAATTGATTATTCAGACTATAAAATCATTAAAGAACATTTAGACTCTAAATTTAATAAAAGTAAAAAAAGAGCGAAACGTTTTTCACTATTTAGTTTATTTAAGTAAAATTGTTTATTCTTCATTAATCACACACTTCATCAATAACTTCTAATAAAATTGCACAACCTTTTTCTATTTCACTATTAGAAATAGTTAGAGCGGGTGTAATTCGTATAGCTTTTCCTTCAAAAAGTAACCAGAATAACAGTAGACCTTTTTGAATAGATTTTAGAATAATTTTAGAAGCAATTTTTGGACTTTCTACCATAATAGCAAGCATTAAACCTTTACCTCTTATTTCTTTTATAGCATTATGCTTTAATAGATTTCTGAATAATTTTTCTTTTTCTAACACTTCAGTCATCAAATTATTACTTGTAATTTCCTGTAATGTTGCTAATGCAGCTGCAGCAATGACGGGATGGCCACCAAATGTTGTAATATGACCTAATTTTGGATTCTGTTTCAGTAGAGCCATCATTTCTGTAGAAGCTATAAATGCACCAATTGGCATTCCGCCGCCTAACCCTTTACCAGTTATGAGAATATCAGGTATTACGTTATAATTTTCAAAACCAAATAACTTTCCTGTTCTGCCTATTCCTGTTTGAATTTCATCTAGTAACAATAAAGCGCCAACTTCTTCACAACGTTGCTTTACTTTTAATAGATAGTCATTTTCAGGAACAATAAATCCCGCACCACCTTGAATAGTTTCTAAAATTACTGCTGCTGTCTGCTTACTGATTTTTTGAAGCTCGGCTTCATTATTAAATTTAATAAATTTAATACCGGGAATCAAAGGTCTAAAGGCAGCGTTTTGTTGTTCGTTATTGCATACACTCATTGCTCCTTGACTATTACCATGATACCCGTTCTTAGCAGCAATAATTTCACTTCTTCCAGTAGTGCGTTTTGCTAATTTTAAGGCACCTTCTGTGGCCTCTGTACCTGAATTAGTAAGATATACAGATTGTAACTGAGCTGGTAGTAATTGGCAAAGTAATTTACTTAAGTTAGCCGGAGGTTGTTGTATAAACTCACCATACACCATAACGTGTGTATATTTATTAACCTGTTCTATAATTGCTTTTTTTAATTTAGGATGATTATGCCCTAAACTATTTGCAGAAACGCCCGCTATAAAATCTAAATATTCTTTTCCGTTAGTATCATAAATATAATTACCATTTGCATAAGAAATTTCTAAGCCCAATGGATTTTCAGAAGTTTGTGCTTGGTATTTATAAAACTCAGATTTCACTTATTCTTTTATTTTTTTTTCTTTCTTTTCAGGCTTTTCTTTACTGTTTAAGAATGATTTTAGTGTTTTTCTTGGCTTAGAACCTAATACATTTGAATTGTTTGTTTTTGTTTTTTCAACTCTTTGAGGTATAGAAGGTTTTTTTTTGGTCTTGCTAACATTTTTCTTAGTAATTTTTTTATTGATTACCGAAGAGGGTTCTTTTTTAGGTAAAGGAGTATCGTCTTTAATAAAAATATCATCTTTAGTAAGTGGACGCTCATCTTCACGCCAAATAAATCCTTTAAATTTTCTAACATTTTCAGGAAATTCAGAGAGTGGGTAGATATGACCATCAGGCTTTGTAATAAACTTTGAAGATTGTATTTGACTATCTTTAAATTTAAAATTTATAGAACTTGATGTGGTTTTATCTATTCCGATAAGGCTATTGTCAGAATCATTTCTTACATAGAAAATACTTTCTGAATTACCAATTACATACACATCTTGTAAATCGTTATTAATAAATTTTCCTAAAATATTTCTACCTTTAATTTGATTAAAACCAGCAGAATCTTTTTGAATAATAAAAGCATTGCGTAATACTTTTAAACTGTCTAGTTTTTCGGTTTTCGTATTGGAAATTAAATGAATAGTATCTCCAGTAATTTGACTGCCTTGTGACCATAGTACAGGGTTTTTAAATAATTGTGTTAATCCAGTTTGTTGATTCGTATGAATAGAGTCACACTTACCGCTTAAATCACTTTTAAAAAACTTAACTCTATGATAAGCTCTTATAATTCTATTTTCTGGTTTACCCGTTATTAATAATGTATCGCCATGCACAAACATTGAATCTTTATCCATTTCAGTAATTGCAACAGCTCGCCCAATTACAAAAGCAGAATCTAATTTTTGAAAAATTTCACCATAATTCCCTTTTATTATAGAATTATTTACTGTATCTTTTATCTGAATATGCTGTGTTGCTGAAGCAAATTCTGTATTTCGATCATAATATAAACTGTCAGCTTCTATAGTTCTATCCTTATATTCAATTCTTGAGTTTTTTGTAAAATGAGAGATATTATTTTTAGTATCATAAAAACCCTTTTCTGTATAAATAAAGTTATTTTTTCCGGTAATTGTTGAAGGTCCATGTAAAAAAGCCTGTCCGTTATTGGTAAAATAATCTAAATGATTAGATTTTAATACATATTCAGGATTTGTCAACACTACATCAGATAAAGCTTCAAATTTTGATGTTTCTAAAAAATAATTACCTTCTTTACTTTCTAGTATATTTTCATCATCTTTAATAGTTGCTCCACTTTTATAATAGAGTAATTGCTTTTGCCTATCAAAATATAAAGTGTCGGTAGAGAGTGTCATTAATTGATCCTTTAAAACAACATTACCCCAAGAAGTTGCTTTTTTTGTATTACCATCATACTGAACATATCTACTGGTTTGTATTATTGTATCACCTTGATTTAATACTACATCACCAAAAGCTCTTAAAATATTATTTTTTTTATAATGAATTGCTTTTTTACTTCGCATTGAAATACCTTCATGCTCTATATAAACATTACCTAGTAAGACTGTTGCATCCGGATACTTTTCTTCATCTAGTGTTGAATTATCTGCATGTACAATTTTAATACGTTTTTGTTGCGCATTTAATACAAATGAAATTGATAAGAATACGATTAATAAAAATTTAGGAAACATTGTTACAATTTAGATACAAAACTAATCAAAAAGAGTTTAGTAAATTTTAAGGTTCTGTTAAAGAAAATATGTTAGTAGAATTATAAACTTATCAAGATATTTTTTATTTCACTACGTTATATTCTGGATGATCTAAAAATTGTTTGTTTTCTATCCGGACCTACAGAAACAAGCTTAATTGGAATTTCTAATTCTTTTTCGATAAATTTAATATAAGTAATTAGATTCTTGGGAAGTTGTTCGGCAGATTCCATTTGAGTTAGATCTTCCTGCCAACCTTTAAATTCTGTATATTTTACACTAACGTTTTCTGGTTCAATATTATAAGGAAAATAATTTATTTCATTCCCATTATAAATATATGAAGTACAAATTTTTAAAGTGTTAAATCCTGATAAAACATCTCCTTTCATCATGTTTAATTGAGTAACTCCATTTACCTGAACAGCATATTTTAAAGCAACTAAATCTAACCATCCGCAACGGCGAGGTCTTCCTGTGGTTGCACCAAATTCATGTCCTACTTTTGCCATGGTTGCACCATCATTATCAAAAAGTTCAGTAGGGAAGGGACCAGAACCAACACGTGTAGTATAAGCTTTAAATATACCAAATACTTCACCAATTTTATTCGGTGCAACTCCTAAACCTGTACAGGCGCCAGCAGCAGTTGTGTTTGATGACGTTACAAATGGATAAGTACCAAAGTCAATATCTAAAAGCGAACCTTGAGCACCTTCAGCTAAAATAGTTTTATTATTCTTAATTGCCTGATTTAAATACTCTTCACTATCAATAAAAGTTAATTGTTTAAGCCTGTCAACAGATTTAAAAAATTCTGCTTCTAACTCAGCTATATCGTATTGAATATCAACATCAAAAAAAGCTAACATTTTTAAATGTTTTTTTGTCAGTGCTTGATATTTACCCTTCCAATTTGAAAGTTCTAAATCGCCAACTCTCATTCCGTTTCTACCGGTTTTATCCATATAAGTTGGACCTATTCCCTTTAAGGTAGAGCCAATTTTAGCTTTTCCTTTAGAAATTTCTGATGCAGCGTCTAATAAACGATGTGTTGGTAAAATTAAATGAGCTTTACGTGATATGAGTAGTTTTGATTTAAAGTCAATATTATATGCTGATAAGTTATTTAATTCTTTTTCAAATATTACAGGATCAATAACAACACCATTACCTACAATATTAATAGCAGTTTTATGAAAAATACCTGATGGAATAGTATGTAGCACATGTTTATTTCCATCAAAAATTAATGTATGTCCTGCATTTGGTCCACCTTGAAAGCGTGCTATAATATCATAATTTTTTGTGAGAACATCTACTATTTTTCCTTTACCTTCATCACCCCATTGTAAACCTAGTAATAAATCAACCATTAATAATATTTTGAATTTTAGTTTTTTTATTTGTTAAAGATCTTTTTATGAATCTTTAGAAGTATTTCTTTGTCCGTAAAAATATAATGAATGCTTTTGAATGGTAATATCAAAAACTTCTTCAATAGTTTTTTTAATTAGGTGAATTCTAGGGTCACAAAATTCTATAACTTTACCAGTATCTGTTAAAATTACATGATCATGCTGTTTGTTAAAATATGATTTTTCATAATGAGCTTGATTTTGACCAAATTGATGACGCCTAACCAAACCACATTCTAACAGTAATTCTATCGTATTATAGAGTGTAGCACGACTAACACGATAATTTTTATTCTTCATAAAAATATATAATGACTCTATATCAAAATGATCATTATTGTCATATATTTCTTGAAGAATAGCATACCGTTCAGGTGTTTTTCTATGACTATTCATTTCAAGAAATTTGGTAAAAACATTTTTTACGATTTCCTGATTTTTAGAATTTTCCATACCCATATTCATTACTATTTGTGATACAAATTTACATTTAAATTAGAAGCAATATATATAGGTTTACTAAAAGAATTAACAACTTTTAAACAACTTATTTATTTAGTCTCAAAACCTTATCAATACCTTCTACTTTTTTAAGTCGGTTTATTAATTTTTTAAGTTGATCATTATTTTTTATACCAACAATAATCTTTCCTTCAAAAACCCCTTCTTCACTAGAAATATTAAGGCTATGGATGCTTACATGCATGTTGTTAGATATAATTTGTGTGACCTTATTTACCAAGCCTTCATTATCTATTCCCGTAAGTTTGAGTAATACTTTGTATTCTTGTTGCGATGAATCTATCCATTTTGCAGACATAATTCTGTATGCAAATTGAGATTGCATACTTATTGCATTTGGACAATTTTGTTTATGAATTTTAATTCCATCAGAAACTGTTACAAAACCAAATACTCTATCGCCGGGAATAGGGTTACAGCATTGCGCTAATTTATAATCTAATTTTTCTTCATCTTTACCAAAAACAAGTAAATCATATTTGTTATTAACTTCATCATTTTTTGTTGTTAATTCATCGTTTTTACTTCTTTTAATCCTATTCCGGAAAAAACTATAAAAAGCATTGCTTCGTTGGCCTATAAAATTTTTAAGTTGTTGATTGTCAATAGAACCATTTCCAAATCTATAAAATAAATCGTGACTTGTTTTGAGCTTAAAATAACGGACTAGTTCATTAATTACTTTTTCATTTAGTGTTATTTTTAAATGTCTTAATTTTCGTTCAAGTACTTCCTTTCCATCATTTGCTATTTGTTTTTGCTCTTCTTTAAGAATTGTTTTGATTTTTGATTTTGCACGAGCAGTTTTCACAATATCTAACCAACTTAATTTTGGTTTTTGAGCATTTGATGTAATAATGTCAACTTGATCACCACTTTTAAGTTCAGAGCCTAATGGAACTAACTTACCATTCACTCTAGCACCTCTACATTTCATGCCTACTTCGGTATGAATAGCAAAAGCAAAATCTATAGGTGTGGCACCTTTAGGAAGTGATTTTATATCGCCGTTAGGCGTAAAAATATAAATCTCTTTAGCATATAAATTAAGTTTAAATTGCTCAACAAAGTCTACAGCATTTACATCTGGATTTTCAAGGGTTTCTTTTAATTTATTTAGCCAAGTTTCTAATCCACTTTCAGATTCACCATTGTGTTTATATTTAAAATGAGCTGCATACCCTTTTTCGGCGATTTCATCCATTCTTTCTGAACGGATTTGAACTTCAATCCATCTGCCTTTTGGCCCCATTACAGTAATATGTAATGATTCATATCCGGTAGATTTTGGTTGAGAAATCCAATCTCTTAATCGATTAGGGTTCGGATTAAAACTATCAGTTACAATAGAATAGATTTTCCAAGCATTAAATTTTTCTTCAGATAGTTCAGAACTATAAATAATACGAATAGCAAATTTGTCATACACTTCATCAAAAATAACATTTTGATTACGCATTTTTCTCCTTATTGAGTAAATTGATTTTGGTCTCCCTTTTATTGTATAACTAAAATTTTCTTTATCTAAGGAGTTTTTTATACTATCAGTAAATTCTTTTATATACTTATTTTGATCTTCTCTACTTTCTTTTATTTTGGCATGAATATCATTATAAACTTCTGGTTCTGTATATTTTAACCCTAAGTCTTCTAATTCACTTTTAATATTATATAAGCCTAGTCTATGTGCCAGCGGAGCATAGATATATAATGTCTCTGATGCAATTTTTACTTGCTTATAGTGAGGCATGGCATCCATCGTTTGCATATTGTGCAAACGGTCAGCAATCTTTATTAAAATAACTCTAACATCATCATTTAAGGTCAAGAGCATTTTTCTAAAATTTTCGGCCTGGATAGATACTTTTTGATCGCTTTTTAATCTTGAAATTTTAGTAAGACCATTTACAATTCTAGCTACAGTTTCCCCAAAAAGTCTTTCAATATCTTCAAATGTATAATCATCTGAATCTTCAACTACATCATGTAGTAAAGCACACATTATTGAGGTAGTACCTAAACCAATTTCATTAGCCACAATTTTTGCTACTGCTATAGGATGAAAGATATATGGTTCACCAGATTTTCTTCGTTGGTCTTTATGAGCATCTACAGCAGTTTCAAATGCTTTGCGTATTTGTAACTTATCTTTTTTTGAAAGGGTTTGATAAGTAATGCGCAACATTGCTCTATAGCGTTTAGCTATTTCCTTATTTTCTTCCTCTATGGTTACAACATAAGCCATAGATTAAAAGTAGCATAAAGATTTTTACTGAACAAGGCTTATGTTTGTTTTTTAGGGTAATTTTTAAATGGTAGCGGTATTTTATCTTTTTTATGGTTTTCTTGAATTAATCTCTTTAGTTATTTTTCTAGTGTTAAGATAATTTACTATAATTATAGGTGATAGGGCAATAGGTATTACCATAAGAGGTGTTAATTGTTTTGTTTTAAAATAAGTATAGATTAAAATAATACAGAGAGCTAATAAAACTCCAATAAAAACTCCAGAAACCGTTTTTAATACTTTTTGTTGTTTTTTAAGATCTTCTAAACTTAATTCGGTTAGTTTATTTGATTTCATAAATTTTGTTTTTGCTAAGGCAACCACAATATAATAAAATTACTCGACTACAATTAAGAAAGTAAATTCTCTACTCTTTGCAATAATGTAGGATGTGAATAATGCATAAACACATATGCTTTATGAGGCGTCAAATTACTTAAGCTATTTTTTGATAATTTTTTTAAAGAAGTAATTAAAGGTGTTGCACCAAAGTTTATTTTAGCATAATCATCAGCTTGATATTCAAATTTACGTGAAATATAGTTCATTATCAATCCTGTAATCTCTGAAATAGGCGTATATAAAACCCCAAAAGCAATTAAACCGATATGAAAACTGGGTTCTGAAACTGATAATGCATTAGCTAATAATTCACTGTCAATAAAGAATGAAAAGATATATAATGTTAACCCTGTTAATAGTATAGAAGTAATCATATTAAAAACGACATGCTTTTTTTTATAATGCCCAACTTCATGTGCTAATACGGCAACTATTTCATCGGTTTCTAGATCATTAATAAGGGTGTCGTATAATACTATTCTTTTCTTTTTACCAAAACCTGTAAAGTAGGCATTTGCTTTGGTTGAACGTTTAGAGCCATCAATAACAAAGATTTTATCAAGGTTAAAACCTACTTTATTAGCAAAATTTTCTAATTGAGTTTTGAGTTCACCTTCTTGTAACGGAGTTTGCTTATTGAATAATGGGACAATCAATGATGAGTAAAATAACATCATAAATGTCGAAAAAGCTGCCATAAAAACCCATGTGTATATCCAGAAGTTCTTACCTGTTTGTTGATAAAACCATACTATTAGTGCTAAAATGCCTCCACCAAGAATAATAGTAAGTAACCACCCTTTAATTTTATCAATAAAGAATAATAATTTTGTTGATTTATTAAATCCGTATTTTTCTTCAATAACAAAAGTTTTATAATAGGAGAGCGGTGTAGTTAAAATATCACTTCCTAACATAATAACACCAAAGAAAACCAATGTTATTATAATGGGGTTATCGCTTAAACCTCGTGCAAATGTATCTACATAGGCAAATCCTTTAAAAAAGAAAAACGCTAAAGTTAACAGAAATGAAAAAATTGAAATGATACTAGAGAACTTGAAATTTTCTTTTTTATAATCTTGCGATTTATAGTATTCTTTATCTTCATATACATCATCTAAAGTCTGCGGAATTTCATCATCAAAATGTTTTGAGTTTAAATAGTCTAGCCATTTATCAACTAAAAAATTAATTGTTAAGATTGCAATGATGATATAAAATAAAAGCTGAGGAGTCATTCCTAATTTTTTAAAATTCGTTTTGCAAATCTATATTTCTTTTTCCAATAGACATTATCTAATTTTGATTTAATGATGCCTTTTGATGTTGAACTGTGTATAAATGCATTATTTCCTATAAAAATACCAACATGACGGTATTTTCTAGAAGGTCTAAAAAATACCAAATCACCGGGTTTTAATTTATTTTTGGAAACTTTTCTGCCCAACTTACTCATTTCTGCAGTGGTTCTTGGTAGTTGAATATTAAAAGCATTGCTATAAACAGTCTTTGTAAACCCGGAACAGTCAAAACCTCTTTTATCGGTACCTCCATATTTGTAAGTAATACCTTTATAGCGTTGATATTGAGTTTCAAGTTTGACTTTATTTGCTTTGGCAGCAGATGCTCTTTTTGATGCACCACAACTACTCATTAATATAAGTAATATTAAGCTAAAAAATAGTCCTGATTTTTTCATCCTATTTTAAAATTTCGTTGTCTTTTAGCTTCAAAAATAAGAATTGCAGCCGAAACAGATACATTTAACGAATCTATTTGACCTTGCATAGGAATGATAATGTTTTGTGTTGAATTTTCTAACCATTCATCACTTAACCCTGTGTCTTCTGTACCTACTACAATTGCTGTTGGTATTGTAAAATTTTGTAAATTATAAGCAGATGAAGCTTGCAAAGCCGAACAATAAATTGAAACTTTATTCTTTTTTAAAAACTCTATAATTTCAGATGTTGTACCTGATGCAATCTGGTTGATAAAAACACAACCAATACTAGAGCGAATAATATTTGGATTATAGATATCCGTTTTTGGGTTTGCAATAAATACCGCATCAACATTAGCAGCATCTGCTGTTCTAAATAAAGCACCAATATTACCTGGTTTTTCAGGTGCTTCAGCAACTAATATCAAAGGATTGTTATTTTTTAGTACAACATTTTTGAGTGATAACTCTTTGCTTTCAGCAATAGCAATGAGACCTTCAGTAGAACCTCTTTGTGCAATTTTTTGATAGACTGTAGTATCTATTTTTATAATTTCAGTAGTATCATTAGCGTAAGAATTTAATTCTTTCTTATTAAAAATGGTATCACAAAATAAGAGCTTCTCAAGTTTGTAATTTCCTTTTATTGCCAATTCAATCTCACGTTTACCTTCAATAATAAAAAGACCAGATTTTTTTCTAGCTCTTGATTTTTCTTGAAGCTGTAAAATTTCTTTTATTAATAAATTTTGTAAGCTTGTAATTTCTTTGTACACATTAAAAGTTTGTCAAAAATATAAAAAGCTTTTGACAAGTACCAAATTTAAAACTAGAGCTTTTGGAATTTGTTATTTGAGGTTTGTGTTTTATTTTTCAGAATACTTATCCATATATCGCTTATATAACTTTGTTTGATGTGTTTCTAAACTAATTGCTCTGCCATCAATAAAAGCGTGTGTTAATTTATTTGTACGCATATCTAATGCATCGCCTTCACTAATAAATAGCGTAGCGCTTTTACCGACCTCTAAGGTTCCATAGTTATCATCAATACCTAGAATTTTTGCAGTATTTGAAGTGATTAATTGTAAAGCTTTTTCTTTATCAAGTCCTTGCCCAACTACTTGTCCAGCATAAAAAGGTAAATTACGGCTGTTCATACGTTCCATATCTCCGCTATTTTCTAACCCGACAAGAATGCCACTATCAGTTAATAATTTTGGTAGTTTATAAGAAAAATCATAATCATCATCATTACTAAAAGGCAAACTATGTGTACGTCTTACCAATATGGGTACATTGTGTTTTTTTAAAATAGCGATGGTTTTATCAGCTTGATAACCCCCAACTAATACAATATGTTTTACATCGATTTCTTTCATAGAACTAATGGCATCATTAATTTCTCTAGCTGCATTTGCATGGATATATAATTTTTGTTTACCATTAAAAATTCCTTGAGTAGCCTCATAAGGTAAATGTCTGGTATTTTGATTTCCTGAACCATACGCTTTTGCCTCTTGCATAAAGTTTTTAATCTTATTTATTTGTTTGGTATAATCTTTATTAGGGCTAAAACCTCTAGGTTCACCCAACCACCATTTACCTTGTTTAAAAGAATTTGGCCAATTCAAATGAATACCATCATCTGTTTTAACGGTAGCATCTTCCCAATTCCAGGCATCAAATTGTACAATAGATGATGTTCCTGAAATTGTACCACCTCTAGGAGTAACTTGCGCTAATAACACACCATTTGGTCGCATACTTTCAATAATTTTTGACTCTGCATTATATGCGATAATACTTCTAACATGCGGAAGCATTTTCCCTACTTCATCTTTGTCTATTGTTGCTCTTACCGCATCAATTTCACCTAAACCCAAAGTAGAATTCGGAATGATAAAACCGGGATAGACATGTTTGCCTTTTGCATCAATTATTTTAAACCCTATTGACATAAAATCTTTGTCAGCACCTGTAACTGTTGTCAATTTTCCATTCGCAAAAATAATGATACTATTTTCAATAATTTTTCCATTACCAATGTGTGCAGTTGCACCGGTAATAACTATGCCTTGTTGTTGTTTAGTAGCCGGCGTTTGTTGTGCCATTACTATTACACTAAGAAATAGTAATAAACTTAATACGATAGTTATTTGTTTTTTAATCATGTTGTAATTTTTTCTATTAATTTCACTCATCGAACTAATAATCAACTGTGTCACAGTGTAATTCTTTTTTTACATGTTTTTTTGGTACTTGTGTTGGGGCACCTTTACTTTTAGCATTCAACATCATATTAATGAGTTGATTTCTTTCCTTTTTAATGGCTTCTCGTTTTAGTTTATCTTTTTCAATATCAAAATATATCTTTCCTTCAATCATGGTTTTTTCGGCTTTAGCATAAACAGATAGTGGATGGTCGCTCCACAATACCAAATCAGCATCTTTACCTACTTTTATACTACCAACTTTATCATCAATATGTAATAGTTTTGCAGGATTTAATGTGACAAATTTCCAGGCATCTTCTTCTGATACATTACCATATTTAATAGCCTTAGCTGCTTCTTGATTTAGGCGTCTTGACATTTCTCTATCGTCTGAATTAATTGCAGTTACTACACCAACACTATGCATAATTGCAGCATTATACGGTATGGCATCATTAACTTCAAATTTGAATGCCCACCAATCAGAAAACGTTGAACCACCAACACCATGTGCTTTCATTTTATCAGCTACTTTATAACCTTCTAAAATATGTGTAAATGTGTTTATTTTGAAGTTGAATTTTTCAGCAACTTTCATAAACATATTTATTTCACTTTGAACATAAGAGTGGCATGTAATAAAACGTTCTTTATTTAAAATTTCAGCCAAGGTTTCCATTTCTATATCTTTTCTATATGGTTTGCCACTTTTTTTATGGATATCATACTCTTTAGCTCTTTGAAAATAATCTATAAAAACTTGTTCAACACCCATTCTTGTTTGTGGAAAACGAATGGTTTGTGCACTTCCCCAATTTGATTGTTTTACATTTTCACCCAAAGCAAATTTTATAAATTTTGGCGAATTGTTATAAATCATATTATCACCTGTTTCTCCCCATTTCATTTTCAGGATGGCAGACCTACCTCCAATTGGGTTTGCTGAACCATGTAAAATTTGACTGATGGTTACACCACCTGCTAAATTACGGTAGATATTAATATCTTCACTATCAATATTATCTTCTATGGTTACTTCAGCAGAAGAATTATGCCCGGCTTCGTTTACTGATGCCGTAGCAATATGCGAATGTTCATCAATGATACCTGAAGTTAAATGTTTACCTGTAGCATCTACAATTTTGGCATTGTTGGCAGACATATTAGTGCCTATTTTTACAATTTTTCCGTTTTTGACAAGTACATCAGTATTTTTAAGAATACCCTCTTTCTCATTAGTCCAAACAGTTGCATTTTTAAAAAGTATTGTTTCTTGTTGTGGTTTTTCTTTAAACCCGTAACCGACATTAGGGTAGGTTATTGGTAGAATTATTGGAGCAGATTTCTTTTTTATTGTATCTTTTTTTTCATCTTTAGAATCAGCTATTTTTTTAGTAGCTGTCCAGTTTATCGTGTTTCCATTGATAAGTATGGCTTTACCACTTAAATTATCAGAATCGGGTGACACTTTAGCATTTAATCTTTTAGATTTGTTATCTTCAGTTAAGATGATACCAATCCAATTTCCACTATAATGAATTTTTGATTTGATTTTTATAGTATCTTTTTTAACTTTTATGTTGAGTTTAGCAGGTTTACCGTTAATGGTTAAATCATAATTATTCTCTGCTATAGACAAGGAGTAATTTCCTCTAATATCTTTAATATTCATATCATTAATGATATTTCTAGATCCTTGAACCCAGTTTTCATAAAGAGTTGTTTCAGTTTCGAAAATATCACCAGAAGTAATTAAAAAATTAGCAAGCATCCCATTTCTTAATGAACCAATTTGGTTGCTTTTTCTTAAAATTTGTGCAGGAACTGTAGTCAATGCTTCTAAGGCTTTTGTTTTATCTAATCCGTATTCAATTGCTTTTAATACATTTTTATTAAAATCATTGAGCGATTTTAAATGATGCGTAGTAAATGAAAACGAAACTCCGTTTTTTGCTAGTACTCCTGCATTTGAAGGAGCTTGATTCCAATAACGCATAGCTGATAAATTTACATAATCAGCTTGAAAAGGGTTTTCAACATCGTATACTTTCGGAAAATTTACCGGTAGTATAAAAGTAGCATTGGTGTTTTTAATTTCATCAATTAATTGGTATTCATTTCCTTTTCCTACAATTGTATATTGAATATTGAACAAATCGCCAATCTTATCTGCACGCATGGCATTCATTTTATCATTTGCATAAAAAATTTGCACTAAATTTTTATTGGCATTCAATGCTTCAAGTGACATATCTTTTGTGGAGACATTTCCTTTAGCATACCAATCAGCATCATAATAAACCTGTCGTAATAAAGCAATGGCTCCCATTAAAGAAGTAGGATATCCTTGATTTGAAGCTTTACTCTTGTTGAATGATAAATATTGAGCAGATGTATCATCTAATAATCGGTCAGCATTTGTTCCATCAGTTTTTAAAGTTACTAAAAGTCCTGCACCTCTTATAATACCATCTTGAAGATGTGTATTTACAACACCAAAACCAGCCTTACGCAATTCAATGGCTTTTTTATCATCATATTTAAATTTATTAGTGGTATTTGTTTCCGGACGGATATGTTCATTCCAATAATACCCTTGACGTTTGGAGTCATATTGAGGTTTTTGCCTAAAATTATTGCCTTTAGATTTGGGAACTGCAATTCCGAAATCAGAATATACATCAATAAATGATGGGTATATACTTTTTCCGTCAAGGTCAATAACAGTCGTATTTTTTGGAATATTAATACCAATACCTGTATTAACAACTTTACCATCTTTAATAATCATTGTACCTTTTTCAATAATTTGAGTAGGTGTAATATAAATTTTCACATTGGTAAAAGCAGTATAGTTTGTATTTTTGTTTTTTACGCCATCGTTTTTAGGAAAATATTCTTGTGCTGATATATTGATAAAACCGAAAAGAGTACATAAGATTAGAATCTTCAACTGTATTAAAGAGTATAGATTTTTCATAAATTGGTTAATTGAATTAAGAAAAGCTAAAGTTATTATTATTAATGATAAAGTGTTGTGTAAAACAATAATATTAACATTTCTTTAAGAGTTATTACTGTTCAACTGTGATACATGAAGTTTCTTAGAGATTGCCATACTTCGACTGCGCTCAGTACAGGCTGTCCTTTGTTCTCGAATTACGTAACCTTTACAGCAATGACATCAAAATTATACAAGCAGGCTTTTAGTCTACTAAACTTATAACCCATGCTTTTCATTATAAGCAACTAATAAATTCACCATTTTACTATAGCTTTGCATTCCGTCTTTTTGTTGATTTGCCTTTAAATAGTTATCATAAAATAATTTAAAATAGGGTTCAGCTGCGTTTTGATATGATTGCCAAAAGTCTTGAGATTCTTTGATGTTTTTTAAAATACCTACAGGTATTTTTTTAATGATTTCTTTTGAGGCAATAGAGTCTCTAAAATGAATAGCTGAAACTGAATATCTTAAAGCAGTTAGGTATGCAGAGTAATTAAAATTCTTATCCTCGCTTTTTGTAGCGGCTAAAAAACCAATAAAATTTGCTTCACTTTCTGAGGCGATACCTATTTGATGTGCAACTTCATGACTAGAAATCATTGGTAAACTAACTTTTGGTACTAAATAATTTACTTGTGCCTCACCCGAAAGTGGATTGTAATACCCTGAAAATCCCATAAAGGTTAACGGTACGCTAAAGAGCGATTTTTTTAATGATGTTTTTTTATAAACATATTGAGGATATTCTTTAGATAAAGCTTTATAACCCAATGCCGTTTTAGCGATAATTTCATTTTTAGAATAGGGTATTTCAACTTTTATAGTATCATTAGATACTAATTGTAAATGTGTTTGTTTTAACTTATTTAATAAGTTGTGAGTTAAATTGGTTAATTCTTCTAAAGTGTATTCTTTATGTTCTAGTTTTAGTGTTTTGAATAATGAATTTCTATGATAGTTCATTCCCCATAATAAGTGGAATAAAAAATAGAAAACTGATAAATAAGCACCAAATTTGAACAATTGTTGTTTAGCATTTTTACCTTTATTTTTGATAAGTTTAAAGATAAAGATTAGGAGTGTTAACCCTAAAAGAAAGTAATAAATATCACCTATAGAAAAAGGAATCCATCCAAAAACACTTCTAAATATTTTTGAAATGAAAGGATACATTCCATTTGAATAATAGTGTTCAATAAGGTTTGGAAAATGGGATATTACCTTTACTAAAAGTATCTGTAGAACTAATATAAGGGTAAGTATTTGATATATGGTTAATTTCTTCATTCCTCAAAAATAATGAAAATAATATTTTGTGATTAACAATCTTAACTTATTAACAAAACTTTCACTTGTTAACAGAAACTGTGTACAAAAATAGTTGTAATTTATGAGTTAATTTTGGTTTAAAAAATTACATTTGCTGTATGAATAAACTACAACCCCTACATACTAAAAACATCAAAAAAGGTACTATAATCAATCTTGAAAAAGGCAAATTACCTCCTCAAGCAGTTGATTTAGAGGAAGCTGTGCTTGGTGCCATGATGATTGATAAAAAAGGGGTTGACGATGTTATTGATATTTTGCATTCAGAAACTTTTTACAAACAAGCGCATCAATATATTTTCGATGCTATGTTTACGCTGTTTAATGAATCTGAACCTATTGACTTATTGACAGTGTCAAATCAGCTTCGAAAAGATAGTAAGTTAGATAGTGTTGGTGGTGATTTTTATTTAGTTAACCTTACTCAAAAAGTATCATCATCTGCACATATTGAATTTCATGCACGTATCATTCTTCAAAAATATATTCAACGTAGATTAATTAGTATTTCTTCAGAGATTATTGATGAAGCCTATGATGAAACTACTGATGTTTTTGACTTATTGGATTCTGCCGAGACTAAATTATTTGATGTTACACAAGGCAATTTAAAGAAAAGTTCAGAAGCTGCAGAGGGTTTAGTTTCTCAGGCACTCAAAAAGATAGAAGAAATTGCAGGAAAAGAGGGGATGAGTGGTGTGCCTTCAGGCTTTACAAAATTAGATGCACTAACTTCAGGATGGCAACCTTCAGATTTGGTGATTATTGCTGCAAGACCGGGTATGGGTAAAACAGCATTCGTAATGTCAATGGCAAAGAATATTTCTATAGATTTTGATATACCTGTAGCTATATTTTCATTAGAGATGTCTTCTGTGCAGTTAATAACGAGAATGATTTCTAGTGAAACAGGAATTCCTTCAGGCAAACTACGAAAAGGAGATTTGCAACCTCATGAATGGGAGCAATTAAATATAAAAGTAAAAAACTTGTCAAAAGCACCTATTTTTATTGATGATACACCTTCTTTATCAATTTTTGATCTACGGGCAAAAGCAAGACGATTGGCATCACAACAAGGTGTTAAAATAATTATTATTGATTATTTACAATTAATGACAGCAGGTACGAATACAAAAGGTGGCGGTAATAGAGAACAGGAAATTTCTATGATTTCTCGAAACTTAAAAGCATTGGCAAAGGAATTGAATATTCCGGTTATTGCATTATCACAATTATCACGTGCTGTAGAAACTCGTGGTGGTAGTAAACGTCCATTATTGTCAGATTTACGAGAGTCTGGTGCTATTGAACAAGATGCAGATATTGTATCGTTTATTTATAGACCTGAATATTATGGACAAACAGAATGGGATGATGAAGAGCGTACACCCTGTGAAGGACAAGGAGAATTTATAGTTGCAAAACACCGTAATGGAGGTTTAGAAAATATCAGGCTCAAGTTTACTGGTCATTTAGCACAATTCTCAGATTTAGAAGAAGCATTTGCCTCTGAATTCCAATCTAAAATGAATGATTTTATTACACCAAACTTACCAAGTGCGGAAGATGTTTTTGGTAATACTCCTGAAGATGATGGAGATGTTCCTTTTTAGGAAGTTTTAAAATTATTTTTAGTGTTCTATGTATTTTAAGACTAGTCGCAGTTTGTATTATTGAATAATACCCGTACAACTTATCCGCGCTCCAGCATCACCAGTTGGTTGTGTTGTGAAATCATCTACACCTTGATGAACAATGACAGCTTTACCAACGATGTTTTTGTTCTCGTCGTCACAGCCAATGCACCATTGATTGGTCGAAAACTCCAAGGTCGCATTTCCGTCAGCATCGGCGGTTAAATTGCCAATATGTCCTTTGTGGTAGCCCTCTGGTACACCCCATTTTGCGTGAGGTTCG
>CAZHYX010000010.1:11527-21854 GCA_964536675.1 uncultured Flavobacteriaceae bacterium | reverse complement strand
ACCGAAAACGGAAAAAAATAATTTTGATAAAGCAAAAACCGGGAAAAATGGTGGTCCTGTTGATGTTCGTGCATGGGAAAGTCAAAGTGCAGGAAATTCGTTTGATCTAGAAGGCCCGGATGCTCAGGCTGTTACAATGCCTCCAGCGCCAAAACTAGGAAGTGATGAATTAACTTCTGAAATGGCTGAAGTATACGGACAAGCATTGTTACGTGATGTGCCTTTTCATGCCTTTACAAATGGTGTAATGGGTGTTGGAGTAGGGAAAACAAAAGTTGATGTTTCTACTCAAAGCACATTAAACGCTTTAGATACTAAAGAGGCAGATATACTTAAAATCAAAGATTGCACAGATGCTTTGAATGGTTTAAAATGGTTTCAACCAAACTCAGAACTAGCATTAAATGATGATGAAACAAATAGGCGTAGAAGAAAAATACTCACACCATCAAATGCCTTTAGAGGTATTACAACTGGTGATACTGTGGGGCCTTATATTTCTCAATTCTTATTGGCTGGTAATAGCGGTATAAATAGTAATGATAATGAAAGAAGTCCGTCAGACGGAATGATTTCTTATGGTGCTGTATCAATTGATCAAAAAGTGAGAGTTGCAAAAGCTGGAGAAGATCATTTAACTGATTGGGATGAGTGGTTTGATGTTCAAAAAGGTGCTGATTTAAGAAATTTAGAAAGCTATGAATCAGCAGAAAATAAAAAAAGACGTTTTATATATACACCAAGAGATTTGGCAACTTATGTACATTATGATGCATTATATGAAGCTTACTTAAATGCATGTCTATTAATGCTTAGTAATGGAATCCCTTTTGATCCTGGCATTCCGTTTCAAGAAGCTGATAATAGAGATCATCAACAAGGTTTTGCACATTTTGGAGGTCCCCATATTCTCTCATTAGTTACTGAAGTGGCAACAAGAGCTTTGAAAGCTGTTCGTTATCAAAAGTATAATATTCACAGACGATTAAGACCTGAGGCTCTAGCTGCTAGAATTCATAAATCTGATGATTTAAAAGAAATGGCTCCAGAACTTGTCAGCCTAAAAGATGAGCTAAATACAATTGGTATTTTACCAAAAATAGCTGCAAATAATGGTGCTAACAATTATTTATTGCCAATGGCATTTTGCGAAGGCTCTCCAATGCACCCATCTTATGGCGCAGGGCATGCAACAGTTGCCGGTGCTTGTATTACAATATTAAAGGCATTTTTTGATCATAAACATCCTTTAAATATAGTACCTTTAGGTGAAGTCCAAAATGAGGTAAAAAACCTCATTGAAAAAATAGAGCCTGGTAAAGTAATAGCCTCATCTAATCTTGCTTATATTTCTGTACAAAATGGAAAAAAATTAGATGTTGTACCTGTATTAAATGAAAATTGTGAATTGACACATTTAACAGTTGAAGGTGAATTGAATAAACTAGCTTCTAATATTTCTATTGGCAGAGATTGGGCTGGTGTTCATTATTTTTCCGATTATTATGAATCATTATTAATGGGAGAGCAGATAGCACTTGGTATTTTGGAAGAACAAAAATTAACATACAATGAAAATTTTTCTATGACAGTACCATTATTTAATGGCGAAACCATTAGAATTTAAACAAGATTGTTAGTTAGTTAATAAATACACTTATAATGCCTACATTATAAGTGTATTTACTTGTAATTAATTTACTACGAACCCTTAATCCAACCAATTATAGCCTTATCAGTAGGTAACATTTTAGGAGGAATAACCTTAACAAGTTCTCCATTTTCATCTAGTAGATATTTTTGAAAATTCCAAGCTACTTCAGAATCTTCCAATCCATTTTTTGATTTTTGGGTTAAGAATTTATAGATAGGATGCATATCATCTCCTTTTACAGAAATCTTCGCCATCATCGGGAAAGAAACTCCAAAATTCTGTTGACAAAATTCTGCAATCTCTTTATTAGTACCTGGTTCTTGTGACCCGAAATTATTTGCCGGAAATCCAACAATTATAAAGTTCTGGTCTTTATAAATATCATATAAAGCTTGTAAATCTTTATATTGAGGTGTTAATCCACATTCAGAAGCTGTATTTACTATCATTACTTTTTTTCCTTTTAGAGACGAAAAATCAAAATCTTCATCAGTTAAGGTCTTTACTTTAAACTGAAAGATGTTTTCAATTTGTTGATTGTCTGAAACATTTGTTGTATTTGTAGCCATTTCTTTATTGATTTTTTGCTTACAAGCTATTAAACTTATTACTAAAGTTAGGATAACTACTTTTTTCATGATAATTTTATGTATTTTACAAAGTTAACATTTTAAGACACTAATTTTCACGAATACACCTGTTAATGAATTAATGCAAATTATAAAAAATTACACAAAGCCAGACTTTGAGTCTGTTATTAATAAAGTCAATATTAGTAATTATAAATTTCTCAGCTTCCGGCTCAACTATTTCTTATAATATTTTTTATACTTAACAAATGCCAATATACTAAGAACTGTAGAAACTATCAACCAGCCCCAAATCTCATTAGGAATTGGTGCGGAGTCACCTGTAGCATACGAATGCAAACCTGATAATAAATGATTTACTCCTAAATAGGTCATTAGAATAGTAGTAAAAGAAAAAATTGAAATGATATTAAAAGTAAATCTACTTCTTAAGCCTGGTATTAATCGCATATGCAATACAAAAGCGTAAATCATAATGCTTACCAACGCCCAGGTTTCTTTCGGATCCCAACCCCAATAACGTCCCCAACTTTCATTTGCCCAAATACCACCTAAAAAATTACCAATGGTCAACATTATCAAACCTACAGTCATTGACATTTCATTAATGATGGTAATCTCTTTAATAGCTAAATCTAATTTCTTTTTATTATTGATAGTTGTAAGCCCATATAAAATTAAAGCAATAAATCCTAAAATCATGCTTAAGGTAAACGGTCCATAACTCGCCACTATAATTGACACATGAATCATTAACCAATATGAATCTAGTACAGGTACTAAAGTGCCTATTGAAGGATCCATCCAATTCCAATGAGCAATCATCAATAACATAGAAGTTACGAAGGCAGTTGCCGCGATAGTTAAGGAAGATTTTTTTCCAAAAATTAATCCAAAAAGCATCGTTGCCCATGATATATAAATCATAGATTCATAACCATTGCTCCAAGGAGCATGCCCCGAAATATACCAACGAATTCCTAACCCGATGGTCTGGTAAATAAATAAAGCAACTATAATTAAAGAGCTTATTTTAACTAATAAATTTACGGTTTTAGAGTTATTAAAAATTTGTATAATGACAAGTACAAATAGTAATAATCCTGCCAACATATATTGCTTAAACAAACCTTTAAAAATATCATATTTATTATAAAATAGTTCTAATTCAACTTTTCTATTTGATGGCATTACTTGCCCACCAAAATTTATTTGATATTTATGTATGCTCTCTAAGAATTTATTAGCTTTTGTATAATCTTCAGAAGATTTTGCTGTCTTTAAACCATCTGCATATAAATGCAAAATATTTGCTATATATAAAGAGTCAGTACCTTTAAAACCCGCCTCTCTATGTTCAACATACGAAAACCATTTATTATTTGAATCTCCTTGCAAAGGAAAAAACTTAAATATACTTCCAGCAACAGCTTGATATAGTAAGTTAGCTCTACCATCAATATCAATGATACTTTGTTCAAACTTATTTTTAATTATTTTTTTATGTGCCTTGGCAACTTCTTCACTTAATTTATATTCGCCTTTATCAGTAAATAAATCAGAAAGTCGAGCATATTCCTGGTCTTCAGGTAAACCTAACATATCTCTAACTTTTGAATTGGCTGATTTCATGTAGATAAACGGAACAGAATACCAAATTCTAGGATTGGTAACCATTGAAACTGCTACTTGATTGGCATCCATACCATTGTAAGTGTCTTTTTTACTTACTTTTCGCAATAGTTCAGAAGTAAATGTATTTATAGGTTTCATTCTACCTCCTACATCCTGAATGATGAGTTTACCAAAACGTTCAGCATGTTCAACTGATACTTTTTGAGTATTTAAAATGGAATCTATTTGTTGATCAGATACTTGATGTCTGTGATTATCTTGTGCAAAAGATGTCAATGATGACAATAAAATAATAACCGATAATGCCGCTTTTTTCTTCTTTATTTTATCTAATTGTTTTCGCAAATAAGCAAAACGGGTGTTTTTTGAAATTAAAATTAACAGTAAGCCTAAAAATAATAAACCATAACCAATATAAGTTACCCAAGTTCCTACAAAGTCATGATTAACTGACAAATGTGTTTCCTCTACTTCACCAGTATCATTATAACTTGATTGAAAAAAACGATATCCTTTATGATCTAAAATATTGTTCATAAATATTCTAAAATCGAAATTTTCTCCATTATCAACTACTGTAACTTCACTGGCATATGATTTTGGACTCATAGAACCCGGATGACGGTCTAATTGAAAATCACGTAATTTTATAGAAAATGGTAATTTTAATTGTTTGGCACCATAGCTGATTCTAAAATTGAGTCCGTCTAAAGAAAATATTTCAGGCGGATTTAACATATATTTATTACCAAAAAGCTTTATATTCTTTTTTTCATTTTCAGTTACAATTGCTACTTCTAACATATCTTCTGGGTGCTCATCTTTATCCCCGGAAACTAAAGTCAGTCTACCCTTAGAGATTTTAGGTACAACAAATTGCATTTCTCCAATATTATAGAGCGAACGAAGGTTAAATATTTGTACAGAATCTTTAACAACCGTCCCTTTTTCTTGAGTGGCCATTACCATAAATTCTCCATCAAAAGGAGTATCAATTCTCAACATATCTTTATCTGTAAAAATATTAATAGCTCCTTTAATTGGCTTCTCAAAAGTAACCAACACGTTATGGATATTTGCTATTTCTCCTTTTTTAATATAATGATCATGTCTACCACCATCACCTGACTCTACAAAATGTAAAAATTCTTCTCCTTCAGAGTCCTCGAGATTATCAACTACTAATTTTTCATAAGCATTGGGTATATAATTTACATAGTTAATTTTATACGGTTTATCTCTAAAATTTGTTTTTATAGAAAAATGATTACCTCCTCTAATAACATTCAAAAACCTAGCTGATAATGAAATAAAACGTATTTCAGATGAAGGTTTAGGAGAAAAATAATATCTTTTTTCAATGGTTTTTTGATCTTTTCCATCATCAACAAGTACAGTCAAATAAGTCTTTTCAGAGAGCATCAAATTAGTAGTTTCGCCTTCTTTAATCGGCATCATAGCTTCAAAACTTATATAGCGAGTAATACCTGCACCAATTAATATTAAAATAAAGGCTAAGTGAAACAATAATACAGACCATTTCTCCTTTCTATACAATCTATATCTAGCTATATTTCCAATAAAATTACCAACAAAAATGATCATAATTAGTTCAAACCACCATGTGTTATAAACCAAGGCCTTTGAAGCTTGTGTGCCATAATCATTTTCAATAAAAGTTGCTATACCCATTGAAGTAGCAAAAACAAGAAATAAAATGGCTGTAAGGCGCGTAGAAAAGAGAATATTATATAATTTTTTCATTTAGAATTCAATCTATAAAAATATCGTGCAAATTTACTTAAATTTGTATTGATTTTAATACATTTAACATATTATTATTAATCATTAAAACTTCCGTAACTTCGCTATATGATTTCAGTTATTGTACTCGGTACAGGAAATGTTGGTACACATTTAATAACAACATTTTTAAATGCTAAAAATGTAGATTTGGTACAAGTTTATAGTAGAAAAGAATCTTCATTAAAGCCTTTTAAAAATAATGTTTCTACAACTTCTACTATTGACAATTTAAAAGAAGCTGATGTCTATATCATTACCATTTCTGACAATACAATTTCTGAATTTTCTTCACAACTTAAACTTAAAAACAAGCTCGTAGTACATACTTCAGGTAGCGCATCTATCAATGCTTTAAAAAATATTGGGAATAAAGGTGTCTTTTATCCACTTCAAACATTTTCTAAAGAGCATCAGGTTGATTTTAGTACCATTCCCATTTGTTTAGAAGCTAAAAAAGAAAAGGATCTACAACTATTAGAAAGGTTAGCAAACAGTATTTCTAACAATGTATATTTTATTGATTCTGAACAGCGAAAGCAATTACACGTTGCTGCAGTTTTTACCAATAATTTTGTAAATCATTTGTATAAAATCGGATTTAATATTTGCAAAAAATATAACATTCCTTTTGAAACGCTTCATCCATTAATAACAGAAACTGCAAAAAAAATTACCAATACTAACCCTGCCAATATTCAAACGGGTCCAGCGTATAGAAATGATACAAAAACTATTGATGCTCATTTAAAATTACTATCAGGCGAACAAAAAAAGATATACCAATTATTAACAGAATCAATCCAAAAAACCTATGGAGAAAAGCTATAAAGAACTAATGCCCAAAATAACAACCTTCATTTTTGATGTTGATGGCGTTTTAACCGATGGGAAAGTAACTGTTTTTCCTGACGGTCAATTGATCAGAACTATGAATGTTAAAGATGGTTATGCCATAAAAACTGCTGTTGACAATGGCTATAATGTTTGTATAATTTCCGGTGGCACAAATGATGCTGTAAAATCACGTTTACGCGGATTAGGAATTACTGATATTTATTTAGGTGCACATAATAAAATTGAACAATTAGATGAATATTTAGACATTTATAATATCAACCCTAAAAATGTGTTATACATGGGTGACGATATACCTGATTATCCTGTTATGAAATTAGTAGGTTTACCAACATGTCCGAAAGATGCTGTACCCGAAATTCAAGATATTTCATTATATATATCACAAAAGAAGGGGGGAAATGGCTGTGTAAGAGATGTTATAGAACAAGTATTAAAGGTACAAGATAAATGGAGTCTCACCCAAGAATAAAATCAATTCTATTCTTGACCTCTCCATAGGAGAGATAAATCCAAAAACTAATCATAAGGATATGATTAAATTATAAAAGGTGATTTTAACCTTGAAGAAATGAAATGACCACTGAAGAAAAGTTATTAAAAATACCTGTGATAAACTGGTTTGTCAAGCTCTTTAAAAAAATTAAAGTACCTGGCTTAGAAGGTATGTCACTATACGATGTATTAGAGATGTATGTTATTGGTATTGTACAAGGTGCATTAACTTCTAGAGCCGGTGGTATTGCTTTTAGTTTCTTTATGGCATTGTTTCCTTTTGCATTATTTATTTTAACGTTAATTCCATTTATACCCATTGAAGGATTTCAGGAAGGGTTTATGCAGTTTATAGGCCAGGCGCTACCTCCTAAAACCTACGAGTCTGTTGATGTGGTACTACAAGATATTGCTAATAATAAATATGGCGGACTTCTCTCTTTTGGTTTTGTATTATCTATGTTTTTAATGACTAATGGTATCAACTCACTCTTTGGTGGGTTTGAATATACTTATCACAAATTACAAACTAGATCTATTATCAAACAGTATATGGTTTCCTTTGCTGTATCAGTAGTATTGGCATTATTGTTGTTGCTTACTGTAGCAGTAATCATTTATTTTAAAATTGCAATAGATAACCTTACGGAAAAAGGATATGTATCAGATGATCTATTTTGGATTGAGATCGGAAGATATATAATTGTATTTGCGATGTTATTCACAACAGTTGGTTTATTCTATTTTTTCGGAACTAAAGAAGGAAGAATTATTTCTTTCTTTTCACCTGGAGCAATTTTAACAACATTATTGATTATCGTGAATTTTAAAATATTTGGCATTTATATAAAGAAATTTGCTCAGTATAATGAATTGTATGGCTCAATTGGAACCTTATTAGTACTGATGCTTTTTATATGGTTAAATTCAATTATATTATTGTTGGGTTTTGAACTCAATGCAGCTATGATAGGGTTAAAAAAGAAGTGTCGTGATGAAGTTAGAGGTTTAAAATGAAAAAAATAGGATACATATTACTTTTATTAGTAGTTGGTTTTACAAATAGTAATGCACAACAAAAATATATTGACCTTAATTGGCAAACAAATTTTGAAGAAGCTAAACAATTAGCATCAACTCAAAATAAGTTAGTGCTTATTTACTTTACAGGTTCTGATTGGAGTCAACCTTGTAAAATGCTCAATAAAGACTTCTTTTATACCGAGAAATTTCAGAAAATAGCTCGTGAAAATTTAATCTTAGTTAGAGTAAATGCTCCTAGAAGATCTAATTTAATTTCAGAATTTCAAAAAGATAAAAATCTTGAATTAAAAAAAATATACAATCAAAAAGTATTGCCGACGGTAGTTTTAACTGATGCTAAAGGCAACTCATTAGGTATGGTAAAAAGTTATAACTATTTACACGATACCAGTAAACATTATAGTCTTATTCAAAAGGCATTAAAAAAGCGACCTTGATGTTGGTCGCTTTTTTTATTAAACTCTTCAAATTATTTTTATCTATTGAAATACAACAGACCCTGGAATAATTCCTGCCGTAAAAGTAGTTTCTAAAGTGTTCGTTGACAAATCAAATACCTTGACAGTACCTTCACTCGAAAAATTCCCGGCATCTGTAGTGTATAATTTTCCATTGTTCGCCTTCATGCTATAATAAAAACCATCTAAGCCTGAAATTTCACTAGTTGGTAATTCTACATCTGTAGTTGACATAGTATATACTTTTCCATTAAGACTGTAATACAATTGATTTCCATCAAGGCTCAAATGTGTTGGATGTTCTGTATCATCAAAATCAAATAGAGTTACTGTGTTATTTACAATTTTTGCAAGTCCCCCTTTGGTTTCACTACCAGTAAAACTTGGGTTACCACCACATAAAACCCAAACATTTCCATCTGTATCTTTAACGATAGAATTTGGCACATCACCCACATCTATTGTTGAAGTAACAGTATTTGAAGTTGTATCAATCAATATCACTTTATTATTTTGACCAAAACCTCCTTGAAGATTTACATAAACCATATTACCATCAACCAACATATCTTCAGGTCCTTCTCCTACAGGTATTTTACTAGTAATAGTATTTGAAGTCAAGTTTACAACTGCTATATAGTCATCTGAAGCATCTAGGGCATCTCCCCAATTTGAAATATAACCAGTATTTCCAACAGCCACAAAATAACGTGGATTTTCAATATCACTACCTTCAATTGTACTCATTTTTTCCATGGTATATCTATTAGTAATCACAATTTTATGAGAATTATTTACTACAATATAAGCTTTATCATTATGTATAGTCATTGATTGTACAATATTTCCTAAATCTTCATTATTTACGGTTTTATAGATATTTTGTGTAACCGTACCGTCATCCTCTACAAACGTAAGTGTGCCTGATCCGTTTTGAAATGGCCCTTCATTGGTAATAAAATAACCTTTTTCATAATCCCCTAAAGGTATTGGTATATTATCATCATCACTACTACATGAAAAGGTAATTATTGCAGTTAAAAATAAAATTGATACGAGTTTTAATTTATTCATTATTTTAAAATTTATAGTTAATATTTAGTTCGAAATTTCTATTTGGCATTGGTCTAAAAGCAACAGATTGGTAATTTATATTCCAAATATTATTTGCTAGAAGCCCAACAGTAAGTTTATTTTGTAAAAAAGTTTGATGAACTTCTAGGTTTGACAACCAAAAAGCATCTAAACTTTGAGTATTTGAGGTTGTTGTAAAAGCTTTTCCTGTATATTGTTCATTAAAATTAATTGTAAATCCTTTATTTTTATAAGTCAGAATCGCATTAGATTTATGAAATGGTACATATATCAATTGTTTATCTAAGTTATTATCTCTTGAAACTGTATAAGCATAATTAGTTTGTAAACCTATATGATGCTTACCTATATGATGTCTAACAGTAATATCAAACTCTACTCCATAACTACCTACATCTTGTACGTTTACGGGTCTCCAAAAAGTACTGGTTACAGGTATCCATTGAATTAAATTCTTACTTTTGGTTATATAAGAAGTTAAATTAAGTGTCAATTTTTTTTTATGATAGTCAATACCTATTTCACCTGTAGTACTGTCTTCTGCCAATAAATCAGGGTTTCCTCCCGGATTCCAAAACAAATCGTTATAGGTTGGCAATCTATAATTTGTAGAAAAATTAGCTTTTATATCAATGCTATGTGAAATACTATATTTTATATCAGCTGCATAGATCAAAGGAATTTCATACACCGAT
>CAZHYX010000010.1:0-11517 GCA_964536675.1 uncultured Flavobacteriaceae bacterium | reverse complement strand
GAAAATCCTTTTCTTATACTCACGTTGTACAATAAACGCTCTATCGGGTTTTGATGCACCAAGGCATAGACTTCAAAATTGTTTCTATACTCTTTTGTAAGATTAGTTCCACTAGCTGAAGTAAAACTATTCTCAATACCTGAATGCAGACTTAACTTATTTTTTACAAAATATGTGAAATCATATTTTACAATACTATTATCACTTTTCCCAAAGGAATAATTTGATGATTCCTTATTGAAATAGAAATTATATTCTTCTTTGAGGTAGGCAAATTTTAAGGATGAATTATATGTCTGCCCAAAATTCTTCCAATTTAATAATACTCTACCTTCAGTGTTTTTGAATTTTGAATTACTGGAAGCTGTTAATGTTCTTGATAGATTTCTATCATTATCGCTATAAGTTGCAAAGAGTTGTAATTGGTTATTTTGATTAATTTTATATCCTAAAACGCCTTTTAAATGATGATTTTTATAGTTACCATTTTCATTGACTAAATCAGTTCCTAAATATGGGTAATCATTATCTGAACGGTTCCCTTCTACAACAATTTTAGCATATAAAGATTGATTACTATAACGAGAACTTAATAATGCTTTTTGTGTATTATAACTGCTTAATCCTAAATTAATTTGTGTTTGATTCTTATTAGTAAAAACAATTTGGTCTCTTAAATTAATTGCACCTCCAATAGCTCCACTTCCGAATAAGATACCACCTCCACCCTTTCTTATTTCAATCTGGTTATATCCATTAGCTGAAAATGTATTAAAGTCTGTTTGTCCGTTAAGCGAAGAGTTGATTGCAATTCCATTCCAATATACACCAGTATGACTTGCACCTGAACCTCTTAAAGAAATTGAAGATACCATACCAAATCCATTTTGTTTAAAATATAGATTTACTTGGTTTTGCAACAAAGACCCTAAGGACTGTTGCCTTTTGTTGATGATAGAATCTTTTAGGATTTGTATTTGATATCCAGAATTTATTTTAGGAGAAAAATTGCCATACAATCTTACTTCATCTAATAAATGAATAGTATCGGTTTGCGCATAGGCAATTACGTTTACAAAAAAGAATACAATTATATATCTCATAAACTTACTTTTCCTCCGAAAGTGATTATTAATTTAAATCTTGGCAGGTCTCCTGGCTTGTTCTATGTTATTGTACCTTCCCAACTATAAAGTCAGTGGTAAATGAAGTTAATAACATCTCAAATTAATGAGGTGCCGAAATGAATTCTGCATAAACTTACAGTTGCGGGGACAGCTCAGGGTTTTTTGAGGTACGAATTACAAAATAATAAAGTACGAAGTATTTCGCACTTCCAACTTCGTAAATCTTACTTCATTTCACCTGATTCCCTTTTCATCCGCCTCAGGCGGAACCAAAATCAAGGCAAAAGTAGTCAGTTTAAAACAAATAACAATTATGTTATGAATTATTTTTTGAAATAGTAATTTCAAATATATTAAACTTAAAATCTATACATTTGTCAATCAGATTGATTGAATCAATGAAACAACAAAAAATAGCTATAATTATATTTTTTTTGCTTATAATTTCTGCCTGTAAAACAGAACAAAAAGAATTAATTATTAAAGAAACCAGTACTTTAATAAAATATGCTAAAGGATTTAATATTCAAAATTTTAACACTTACACTAAATTAATTATTAAATCTCCATACCTTGATGCTAAAGAACAATTTGAATATATCTTAATACCTAAAGGAGAAAAGGTACCAAAAGCTGTAAGTGGGTTGAAAATCATCAGAACACCTATAGAAAAGTTGGTTGTTACCTCTACTACTCATATACCGATGTTAGAATTATTAGAAGAAGAAAATAGTTTAATTGGTTTTCCTAATTTAGAATATATATCTTCAACAAAAACAAGACAATTAATTGCCAATGGCAATATAAAGGAACTGGGTAATGAACAGGATATCAATACCGAGGTATTACTAGATCTACAACCTGAAATTGTTATTGGATTCTCTATGAACAGCAATAATAAAATGTTTGTCAATATTGAAAAAGCAGGAATCACTGTATTATTAAACGGCGATTGGCTTGAAGAAACACCACTAGGAAGGGCTGAATGGATTAAATTTTTTGGTATACTATTTGCCAAAGAAAAAGAAGCAGATAGTATTTTTAATGTTATTGAAAAGCAATATAATGAAGCTGTAAGCATTGCTAAAAATGCTAAAAATAAACCAACAATATTATCAGGAGCATTATATAAAGATATCTGGAACTTACCTGCCGGAGAAAGTTTTGTAGCGCAATTTCTAAAAGATGCAAACACCAATTATTTATGGTCAGATACTAAGGGTAAAGGCAGTCTTTCTTTAAGCTTTGAAAGTGTTTTTGAAAAAGGACAAAGTGCTGAATTATGGATAGGTCCAAGTTATTATACAAGTTTAGAGCAATTAAAAAATGCCAATCAACACTATACTAAATTTGATGCTTTTAAAAACAAAAATGTATATTCTTTTGCCAATAAAAAAGGTGAGAATGGCGGTGTATTGTATTATGAATTAGCTCCTGTGCAACCACATATTGTGCTCAAAGATATTATTAAAGTTGCACATCCTGAGTTATTGCCTGAATATAAGTCATTTTTTTTAGAGAAATTAAATGAATAATTTGAATAATAAAACTACATCCTCATTAAAATTCATTCTTTTTGGATTGCTATTACTAATATTTATTTTAATGAACATCAGCCTAGGCTCTGTTGATATCCCATTTAAATCGGTTATACAAACACTTACAGGTAGCAATGCTACCAAAGAGTCATGGCATTATATTATTTTGCAATACAGACTCCCAAAAGCTATAACAGCTATATTAGTAGGTTCAGGACTATCAATTTGTGGTTTGTTAATGCAAACCTTGTTTAGAAACCCACTAGCGGGTCCGTTTGTATTAGGTATTAGTTCTGGTGCTAGTTTAGGCGTTGCAATATTAGTATTAGGTGTTTCTGCTTTTTCAGGAAGTTTGGTAGGGTTGGCATTTTCAAACATCGGATTAGCACTAGCAGCAAGTATTGGTTCATTTATAGTATTATCAGCTGTAATGTTGGCAGCGAAAAAAATTAAAAATACCATGTCAATATTAATTATCGGCTTGATGTTTGGTAGCTTTACCGCTGCAATAATTAGTGTTTTAGCGTATTTTAGCAGTGCAGATCAATTACAGCAATATGTTTTTTGGACCTTTGGTAGTTTAGGCAATTTAGGATGGAATGAAATTTTAATTTTAGCCACACTCTATCTAATTGGTATTGGTTTATTATTAACCATCATAAAACCATTAAACAGTTTATTATTAGGTGAAAATTATGCCATAAGTTTAGGTATAAATTTAAAAAGAACAAGAAATATAACCTTGATTATAACAGGATTGTTAACCGGGGTTATAACAGCTTTCTCCGGTCCTATTGCATTTATAGGGCTTGCTGTACCACATCTCACAAAACTACTCATCAAAACATCAGATCATAAAATATTAGCGCCAGCTGTAGCAATTATTGGCGCTATTGTAATGCTGATAAGCGATACTATTGCGCAATTACCAAACAGCGAATATACCTTACCAATCAATGCTGTTACTTCGTTATTTGGTGCGCCTATTGTAATTTGGCTATTGGTCAGAAAACGGAAAATACGCTATTAATTTTGGATAAAAACACCTCAAATATCATCATACAAACACATAACCTCAGCATAGGATATCAAACTAAAAAAAATACTACTTGTGTTGCTGAAAATATAAACCTTTCTTTACCTAAAGGAAGTTTAGTATGTATATTAGGTAAAAACGGAATTGGTAAATCTACTCTACTTAGAACACTAACTAAAGTGCAACCCAAGTTATCAGGTAAAATTATCCTTGACGGAAAAAAATTAGAAAACATCCCTAATGCTGAACTGGCAAAAAAGATGAGTTTGGTCTTAACAGAAAGAATTCCTGAAAGTAATTTGACAGTTTACGAATTGATAGCTCTAGGAAGACAACCATATACAAATTGGATAGGTAATTTAACTGATGAGGATAATAAACATATTGAAGTAGCCATACAACAAACAAACATACAAGATAGTATCCATAAAAAGCATTATGAATTAAGTGATGGACAATTACAAAAAGTGATGATTACCAGAGCTTTGGCTCAAAATACTGAAATCATAACCTTAGATGAACCTACAGCACATTTAGATATTCATAATAAGATTGAGATTTTCAACTTATTAAAAAAGCTAGCACAAAAATTAGGTAAAACCATCCTAATCTCAACACATGAAATTCATCTAGCATTACAATTAGCTGATGACTTATGGTTGATGAATGAAACTGGAATTATATCAGGTAAAACCGAAGAACTAATAACAAGTGGAGATGTAGGGAAACTCTTTAGTTCCAATTTAGTTACTTTCGATTTAAAATCTAAACAATTTATCATAAATAAGCATTAATTTATTTACTTTTGAAGCTTATTAAAATAATTAGTAATTCAGAAGTCGCAAAAAATACCACCAATTCACGAATAATTAAATAGATATTGCTGTTCTTCAGACAGCTAAATTAGTGAATCCGTGGCTAAAAAACGGTCAACAAATAAAAATAAAACATGAAAAATAGCATCTTATTAATTCTAACACTCTTATTAATTTCTTGTGGCACTTCAAAATCGGGTTCTGAAAGTCAAACGGCAATTAGTTTACCTCCTCCTACTCCAACAAGCCCCTCAACAGCAAATGTTAATCCTGCTAAAAATAAAATTGAAGGAGAAATAGCATTAAAAAAAGTTGATTTAGCAACAGTATATGCCGAAAGTATTACAGAAGATGATCTGAAAAAATTAGTGTATAAATTGGCTTCTGATGAATTTGAAGGTAGAAAAACCGGTGAAAAAGGGCAGAAAATGGCTGCTCAATATATTGTTGGTTACTACAAAAATTTAGGAATTAGCGCTGCAAATGCAGATGGTGATTATTTACAACACATTCCTGTTGAATATTTTAAAGGGCGCTCAAAAGACGATTCAGAAAATGTAGTTGCATTTATAAAAGGTACTGAAAAACCAGATGAATATGTGGTTATTTCAGCACATTATGATCATTTAGGTATGAAAGGAAAAGAAATTTTTAATGGTGCCGATGATGATGCTTCCGGTACTTCTGCCCTATTAGAAATCGCAGAGGCTTTTCATAAAGCTGCTAAAAACGGTAACGGGCCAAAACGTTCTATCGTATTTTTAAATGTTACAGGTGAAGAAGAAGGCTTATTCGGCTCTAAGTATTATACAGAAAATCCTATTTTTCCACTAGCAGGCACAGTTGTCAATTTAAATGCAGATATGGTTGGTCGTTTTGATGAAAAACATGCTGATAATCCTGAGTTCGTTTATTTAATCGGTGCAGATAAATTAAGCCAAGAATTACATGATCTATCAGAAGCTACTAATAAAAAATATACGAACTTGATATTAGATTATACATATAATGATGAAAATGATCCCAATAGATTTTACTATAGATCTGATCATTATAATTTTGCAAAAAATAATATTCCTATCATATTTTATTTTAATGGTGTACATGAAGATTATCATAAACCAACTGATACAGCAGATAAAATTCGATATGATTTACTTCAAAAAAGAGCAAAATTAATATTTTATACTGCCTGGGAAATCGCCAATAGAGAAAATCGTTTAGTAGTTGATAAAAAATAGTTGTATGCTATTGTTGACATAGAAACTACTGGCGGAAAGTATAATGAAGAAGGTATTACTGAAATTGCAATCCACAAATATGATGGACATCAAGTTATTGATAGTTTTATCAGTTTAGTAAATCCTGAACGTGAAATTCAACCTTTTGTGGTTAACCTTACGGGGATTAATAATAATATGCTTCGAAATGCCCCTAAATTTTATGAGGTAGCTAAACGTATTATTGAAATTACTTCTGATTGTATTGTGGTTGCTCATAATTCTAGTTTTGATTATCGCATTTTAAGTACAGAGTTTCGCCGTCTTAGCTTTGACTATCAACGTCAAACCTTATGTACAGTTGAACTGAGTAAGAAATTAATTCCTGATTTAGATTCTTATAAATTAGGGAAGTTATGCCGAGCATTGGGTATTCCTGTTACCGATAGACACCGAGCTAACGGCGATGCAATAGCTACCGTTAAACTTTTCAAAATATTATTAGATAAAGATGTTCAAAAAACAGTCATTACTAATACTATAAAGCAAGGATCTATCAATAAATTAGATGCTAGACTTTCGACTATTATTGAAAATTTACCTACAAATACAGGGGTGTATTATATTCATAAAGCAGATGGAGAAATTATTTATATTGGCAAAAGTAAAAACATAAAAAAACGAGTCAACCAACATTTTACTAAGACCAATGCGAAGTCGAAAAAAATTCAATTACAAGTGGCTGCTGTAACTTATGAAGAAACAGGAAGTGAACTTTTTGCATTATTAAAAGAAAGTGAAGAAATTAAACAGAATAAACCCATTTTCAATAGAGCTTTAAAACGTTCAGTATTTACACATGCACTATTCAGTTTTAAAGATGACAAAGGCTATATAAATTTAAAAATTGATAAAGCAGATGGTAGAAAGAAAGCAATTACCACATTTGTTAACAGACAAAGTGCCAAAAGTTTTTTATTTAATATCGTAGATGAATATATGCTTTGCCAAAAATTAACCGGATTATATAATGTCAAAAAAAACTGCTTTAATTATACTATAAAAGCTTGTAATGGTGCTTGTATTCAAAAAGAATCACCTGAAATCTATAATAAAAGAGTACAGCAGTTAATTACATATAACAGTTTTGAAAATAAAAGCTTTGTTATTATTGACAAAGGTAGAGAAGTAGATGAACGCAGTGCTTTTTTTATCGAAAATGGAACCTTTAAAGGCTTAGGTTTCTTTAATTTGAATTATCAGGTCAATACTATTGAAGTGTTACAATCCATAATTACGCCTATGGAAAACAATAGAGATATACAGCATATTATAAAAAGTTATCTCAGAAAAAATAAGAGATTAAAAATTGTAACGTTTTAAAGAAATGAAAAAAGAACTATTCCTTTTAGTATTTCTACTAAGCAATAACATGTTTTCTCAAGAAAAAGAAATCTATACTTTCGGAAAAGTTACTGCCAAAGAGAGGGCATTAAATATTTATAGCAAAGACTCAACAGCAAACGCTATTTTCTTATTTGAGAATGGAGAAACCGTTTTTAAAGACACTCCAAATAAAATTTTAATTAGTACTAAATATTATGCCAAGGTCAAAATATTTAATAAAGAAGGAATAGATAATGCAACTATAGAGATTCCTATATACAATAATAAAAAAAATTCTGAAAAAGTTAAAAATATAAAAGCGATTACTCATAACCTAAATCAGGTGACATCTTTGAAAAAAGAAAATATTTTTACTGAAAGAATAAATGAAAATTGGTCTATTATAAAGTTCACAATGCCAAATATTAAAGAACAAAGTATTATTGAATATGAATATACCCTAGAATCGCCTTTTAAATTTAATTTTACAGGATGGGAGTTTCAAACTGAAATACCAAAAGTTTACAGTCGATTTTATGCACTAATTCCTGGTAATTATGTATATAATAGACGGTTGATAGGTTTCCAAAAATTAGTAAAAAATGAAGCTAAAATAAAGAAAAAGTGCTTTAGTATTCCTGGGTTTGATAAAGCTGCTGATTGTGAAGAACTAACCTATACAATGAAAAATATACCTGCTTTTATTGAAGAAGGCTATATGACTTCAAAAAATAACTATTTATCAAAAATACGATTTGAATTATCTGAATTCATTGACTTTGATGGTATAAAGCATAAATATACTAAAAGTTGGAAAAATGTCGATAAAGAATTTAGAATAGAAAAAAGTATTGGTAGGCAGCTTAGAAAAATTGACTATATAAAAAAACAGCTTCCAGAAGAATTATTTGTCATTGATAATCAATTGGTAAAAGCAAAAAAGACATATAATTTTATAAAAAATCATTTTTCTTGGAATAAAAAAATTAGGTTATATAAAAATGTTAGTGTAAAAAAATCATTTGAAGAAAGAATTGGTAATTCCACTGAAATAAATATAGCACTAATAAATGCTTTGAATGCCGTAGGAATAAAGGCTGAAATTGTATTATTATCAACTAGAAAAAATGGATTACCTACAAAATTACATCCAGTAATAACTGACTTTAATTATGCTATAGCGAGAATAGAAATTGAAAACGAAGAGTATTTATTAGATGCTACAAATAAGCTGTTACCTTTTGGTATGATTCCTTTTAAAACCCTCAATGGGTATGGAAGAGTAATGAATTTTAAAAAAGGGAGTTATTGGATAGACCTTATGCCTCTAAACAATAATCAAACACGCATTAGCATGAACTTAAAAATTAATGAAGATGGTAATTTTGAAGGCTTAAAACATAAATCGTATAATGGTTATAAAGCTGTTGAAAAAAGAGAAGAAATTAAGTTAATTACAAAAGAAAAATACTTAGATAATATAGAAAATACAGATAATAGGTTTATTATTAACTCATATAAAAACTCAAATTTAGATAATATTGATAAGCCATTAACAGAACTGTTTGATGTTATGATTGAAAGTGAACTTGATGGAAAAGTAATAATACTAAACCCCTTTATAAATTTAAAAACAACTAAGAACCCTTTTGAATTAAAAGAAAGAACTTACCCTGTTGATTTTGGATACTCAAGGTCTTTTCAATTCATACTGTCATTAACAATTCCTGAGTATTATAAAGTTATCACTATGCCCAAAAATATTGCCTTTAAATTACCAAATGAAGGAGGGCAGTATAATTTCAATATTCAAGAAAAGAATAATAAAATCAATATGATCTCAAGATATAAAATTAACAGATCGTATTTTACTCCTGAAGAATACCTTTATCTTAAAGAATTTTATAAACAAATCATCAAAACTCAAAATTCTTTAATAACTTTAGAAAAAATTAAGTAAATAAATTGACTAACAACAAACCAAACTGGAAATCAAAACTTCACGAAATTATTTATGAAGCAGACACTCCTGCCGGTAAGTTATTTGATATTATACTCCTTATTACAATTTTAGCTAGTATTATTTTAGTAATGCTAGAAAGCATCAAAACTATTGACCAGAAATACCATACATTCCTTAATGTATCTGAATGGGTTATTACAATATTATTTAGTATTGAATATATTGCCAGAATTGTTACAGTAAAAAAACCCATTAAATATATCTTTAGTTTTTATGGTATTATAGATTTTTTATCAACTATCCCAAAATACATTTCGCTAATTTTCCCTGGTACACATGCACTTGTTGCGTTAAGAGCATTGCGTTTATTACGTATATTTAGAATTTTAAAGTTAGCACGTTATTTAGGAGCTTCTAATAACTTGGCTGCTGCCTTAAAAGCAAGTCGTGCAAAAATATCTGTATTTTTATTTGCAGTAGTAATTATGGCGGTTATACTAGGTACAATTATGTATTTAATTGAAGGTGAAGAAAATGGTTTTACAAATATACCAAAAGGTGTATATTGGGCTATTGTTACACTCACTACTGTTGGTTTCGGTGATATTGCACCGCAAACACCTTTAGGCCAGTTTATAGCTTCTTTAGTTATGATATTAGGTTATGGTATTATTGCAATCCCAACAGGGATAGTAAGTGCTGAATATGCTAATAGCAATAGAAAAGAAGTTGATACTAACACACAATCTTGCCCAAATTGTTCTAAAGAAAAACATAGCGATGATGCAAAATTTTGCCATAAATGCGGGTACAACTTAAAAGATGAATAAGTATCTAATTACTATTATTGGTCCAACCGCAATTGGCAAAACTACATTGAGTATTGAGATTTCAAAACATTTCAATACCGAAATAATATCTTCTGATTCTAGACAATTTTATAAAGAAATGAGCATTGGTACTGCTGTTCCAAATACAGATGAGTTAAACACTGTTAAACATCATTTTATACAAAACATATCAATTCATAACAATTATAATGTAGGGCAATTTGAGAAAGATGCTATTAACAAACTAAATGAACTTTATAAAAAGTATAATTGTGTTATTATGGTTGGCGGTAGTGGCTTGTATGTTGATGCTGTTATAAAAGGCTTTGATGATTTCCCTGAAATTGATCCGAAAATTAGAACCAATCTTAAATTACAATTAAAAGAAAGTGGAATTATACCATTACAAGAACAATTAAAAAAATTAGATATAGAAAGTTATCAAAAAATTGATATAGAAAACCATCAACGTTTGATAAGAGCACTAGAGATTTGTATCGGTACCAGTAAACCTTTTTCATCATTTTTAACAGATAAAACTACACAACGTAATTTTATTCCGATTAAAATCGGATTGACAGCTGATAGAGAGATTATATACAATAGAATCAATCAACGTGTAGATAGTATGATTGATAATGGTTTGCAGGATGAGGCTGAAAAATTATTTAAATACAAAAAATTAAATGCTTTACAGACAGTTGGTTATAAAGAATTATTTTCTTATTTAAATGGTGACTTCTCTTTAGAGTTTGCCATAGAAGAAATTAAAAAAAATACACGTCGTTTTGCAAAGCGACAGCTAACATGGTACAGGAAAGACACTGAGGTCCAATGGTTTGATTATAAAGATGATTCTCAACTAATCATTGATTATATCAATCAAAAAATGTAGTTACAATCTAAATTCATTCCCTTTAAAGGGAAGATGTCCGACAAAGGAGGACGGAAGGATTTTTCAAAACATACACTCTAGACTTATATTAATTTGTAGTAAGATTTAGTCTATTTTGCCACAAATACACGGATTGAATTCTTTAAAACACATAATTATTATTTCGCTAATAAAAAAATATGTTAGATTTTTAGAAATACGTGTTATTTTTTCAATATTTTCTTAAAAAATTAAAAAAAAATCGTGAATTAATGGCTTCTTTCACAATGTCTGCGTTGTATTAAGACATCAATAGTCTTACAATTCAAGATAACTAAAAAAATAGTACTTTTAAGCACCAAAAAAATTAAAAAATGGCACACGATTACGTTGACATAGACACCTTAAAATTCTTATTATATAATGTCCATCAGGTAGAAGACTTATTACAAGCAGAACGTTTTAGCGAATATGATAAAACCTCATTAGATATTTTTATTGATTCTATTAAAACCTTTTCTGATACCGCATTACATCCTTTTATTAAAGAAATGGATGAAAAACCTTCGGTTTTTAAAGACGGAAGCATTCATGTACATCCTCAGTTTGAAAACATTATCAAAACTGCAGGTGAATTAGGTATAGTTGGTGCTATATTCGATTTTGAAGATGGTGGTATGCGATTACCATCGAGGGTTGTTCAGGCGGCAGATTTTATTATGTCTGCG
>CAZHYX010000009.1:20493-22094 GCA_964536675.1 uncultured Flavobacteriaceae bacterium | reverse complement strand
ATAATTACTGTAAAATAATATATTTCTTTAGGCATTTTCACAATTAAATAAATACTTGCATATCAGCAAAATAAATTCAAATTACAAATTAGTTTACTTCTAAAAATGCCTAACAAAATATAAGTAAAAAAGAACTAATAAGTAGCCAAAAAAACAATAGAAAAATAAAAGTCCAGATGATTTAACGAAAACCATCTGGATTAATTTTTAATGTCATTTTATAAATCTGTTTACTTCTGAAAAGTGTCCATTAAAACTTAGTGAAGTAAGTTGACTAAGCGCTTCTTTTATTTTTGAATACGATATTGTATATCGCTTTAAAGAAATATTTAGTATCTGTAAAGTATGGGTTTTTAATTTTTTCTTCTAAGTATTCTTTTTCAGCTTGTAAAACACTATCAACTGATCCTTTTCTATTTAATGCTACATAAGGAGGTATACAGCCTGGTTTTTGAGTTAAACGCAATTTTTGGATATCTTCAGGTATATCTTGAAAATAACGCTGAGATACTGGCCTAACACCAACTAATTTTAGTTCGCCTTTAAGCACATTTATAAGTTGAGGTAATTCATCTAACCAAAAACGCCGTAATGATTTACCCCATGGTACCAATCTAAAATCGTTTGCAGGTTTACCACTTTCGGCATAACCATTTAATTTTAGCACATAATCTTGTAAATATTCAGAGTAAGGATGCATTGTTCTAAACTTATATACCCCGATTATCTTTCCGTTTTTACCGACTCTTTGCATCTTAAACAAAGGTCCATAGCTCGGATTCATATCATATGAAGGCTCTTTAACTTTCTTTGCTGCAAAATGATGCAGTCCATCCATAGATTCATAATCAATTATTTCAAAACCGCATGAAACCAATCTCCCTAAAACTTCCGCTTTAGAAAGTAATCTATTTCTACCTTTGGTTAAAAAAAAGTATACTTTTTTAAAATATGGTAATTTAGGAAATACTCTATTAAAAATAAAATCAAAACCACAATAGGCTTTACTTAAAATAGGTATTTTATTAATAAGTTTATTTTGTGGTCTACAAGAAAATGTTTCAAAACTCCCCATTAAGATACCATCATTTGGTATTTTACAATTTACCTCTTCAAACTGTTTATTTATTTGTCTAAAATTATTAACCTTATTAAGTAAAATTATGTTTTTAATTTCTTCAAAGTTACTGTAGCCTGATAATATTTTTCCTTTTGGTATTACTAAATTTTGTAAAGAAGTAAGGTCATCAACATAACGTCTAAAAAAGTTATATGCTTTTAAACCAGCTTCATTTAGTATTATTTTTCTATTTTTAGAAGTAATCGCTTTTTGTAAGATTTCTTTTTCAGAATATTTATTAAATGATTCTAAAAAATCTTTTTTCCAACTTAAATATACTTTAAACGATATACCTTCTTGACTACATATTTCTTTTTCATTGACATCACCAATTAGACCATCTACAACAATTCTAATTCTATCAAGTGAAGAAAAATCTGATCCTTTTTTATAATTAATTATTCTATTTGAGAAAAGTTTATTCTTATTTCTTAGCCTATTTGAATCAGCATTAAAATCATGATTAAGAATGATATCATTT
>CAZHYX010000009.1:0-20483 GCA_964536675.1 uncultured Flavobacteriaceae bacterium | reverse complement strand
ACAATAAAAACAAATAAATCAAAAAAAAAAAAAAAGTCTTTATCAAACAAATTCTCACTTTGTAACATTTGGGTTGAGTAATTTTTTATCATAGCAGCAATTTTAAATTTTAGTTAAAATTTCATCGTATTTAAGTAATGAAAATTGAAAATAAAATGACGAGCTATATAAAAAAAACTCCAGCTATTATGTACTGGTAATTCTTTTTTTAAGTGATTCTTAACTTCTGTAAAATTTAAAAAAGGAAAAGTTAATGAATGAAAAAATGCCAACATAATATCATTCAGTCTCATTTTAAGATATGAATGACAATTGACACTACTTTCTTTTTCTTTATTTACTACTAATAGTAACATTTGTAGAGGGTTTCTTTTTTATAGCTCAGCAAATATATATATATTATTTTAAATAACAAAAAAATAACAGGAAAAAATTAACTCATTTAAATGTAATTATCTGATTATTAGCATATTAATAGTATGTGATTAATTGTATTTATTCTTGAATAATATTTTTAACATAAAACATTTTTTTAATCATATTTTTTGTGTTTTGTAGCACTAACTCCTTACTCCATATCAGTAAATTATCATTCCACCGTTGCGGATGAAAAGTAAACATAATTTTATTTGGTAGTTCGTTTTGATTTAAAGCATCTATTATGTTTTGAGTTGTATGAAAATAAAATCGAAAAGAAGTACTTACCTTATCTCTAACACTCACTTTTTCACCATCCCACCTTCTGCCTGTATCAGTTAAATAAAAAACATCATTAAAATTTACATCAAAATACGGTTCTCCAATAATATCGTAATTATTATAGTTGTATTTTTTCCAAAGATCCTTTGAATCATGTTTTGACAATGGACTACCGTGCATACAAATAGTTGAAACTGGCGCAATTTTTCTCAGTAATTCTAAGTTTTTTTCAAAGTCAACAATTCCTTTTGACAAATTACCTTTACAAGTTGTAAGATTTTCGTAATGATAGCCAATTTCGTGCCCTAATCGCGCTATTTCTTTAATTACATTTTCATCCCAACTTTGTGGTACTGCTCTAAAATAATATGAACCAACTATATCAAGTTCAGCTTGAATTTTTGCAAAATCAAGAGAATTATGAGGCAATGAATCAACATCATGTCGTAATATTATACTTCTATCTGCAGGTGACTTGAGAAACCTTTCAAATGTTTGAAAAGTATACTCTTTTGATTTGAGAGCGACCAATAGCTGTTTATATTTTTTTACTGTAAAGTCCATTTAATATTTGTTTTAAACAACGATAGTAAATTTTCATCTGATGAACTATCAGAAATCGCAAAATTGTATATAAAATCACTTGGTTTATAATGGGTTAATAGCCAATTAATTTTATTTTCATCATATAAATGAATAAACTTCTCTTCCTTATCAAAATAACTTCCTTTTCCCATCCATCCAAGTTTCAAAATAATATGTCTAACAAAAAAGTTAGGTGAGGCACTTAATAAAATATTCACAGTATCTTTTTTAGTTTCTTTTTTTACTAATTCTAAGACCTCATTATCAATATCATTTAATATTTTTTCGGCAAAACTTATAAAATAAACCTCATCGTATTTTAAACTAAAATGTCTAATAATTTGTTTTTTGTATTTTTTCGAAGATTTAAGTTTAAAAACTCTTAGAATTGTTAATCGTATAACAAAAAAATCTAAATCAAAAATCTTCTCTTTTATTAGTAAACGAAATGAGTCATAAGGTATTAGAGTTTTATCAAGATCAATAACATTTATTTGTTGAGTCATTATTATAAAATTTTTCTTAAAATAGTTGATAAGTAGCCTTTGGTGTCTTTAAATAGACTTACATCGGGCACACTATTAAAAAAATTAGAACTAAATAAATACATAGGTTTAATCTTAAACCTAAACAAATATTTAACTAATGATAAATAAATTAAAGGGGTTACATAACTGTTTAAGTTATTATTGAATGTATCTTGTTGACTATCTCTTTTTCCTATAATGTCTTCAAAATAATTCACTCCATTTATCAAACCTTGATGAATAGATCCCCATATTCTTGGATTAACTTCTAATAAATACAATTCATTATCTTTAGTCAATTTAAATTCAAACATTGCGAACCCTGTATAATTAACTTCACTCACAATTTTTTCAGCTACCTTGTGCATTCTATCATCGATGTAGGGCTCTCGATATGTGCTAGACCCTCCTTTGACTGGATATTCAGCTAAACGTTTGTGCCCATACCCATTGCTAATCTTACCATCCTTACAATAAAATGAATAGCCAACACCTTCACCATCTACATATTGCTGAATCAACATTGAACTTGTATCTTTATTTAAAGGAATACCATTTTCACTCAACACATATATTAATCCTTTTGAGGATGACAAATTAGAAGGTTTTATAATATATGGTATTAATGCATCTTCAATACTATTAAATTTTCTAGGAACAACAATATTTAACCTTTTAGCTAAGGCATGTAACTTTATTTTATCATTTAAAATATGATAAGAATTTATTTTTCCCAAATAATCTAATGTATGATTATAATTTGCCTTATTATTCCATATTTTGGTTAAACTATCATTAATTACCGGAAAGAAAAAATCAATTTTATAATTATTAATTATTGATTGAAGCTGCTCTTCAAAATGGTTAGAGTCTATATAAAAATGTTTATCAGAATATTTGGATCTTATATGTTTAGTGAATTTCTTATAATCATAGGTAAAAACAGTAATATTATTATAATTAAGTTTAAAAAACTTACTAATAACTATAGCCTTATAACTTGAAAATTCGCCTACTAACACTCTCATTTTATTTAAACCTATTTTGGTATTCTGGTGTATCTTTCATAATTTTCACACTTTCTGGATAATTTTCTAAAAACCAAATCAAAAAACTTGTAGGGTTTATAAAGTCTTTTTGCATAATTTCAGATTTTTCTTTAGCTGATTGTTTTAAATTAGAATCTTCAATTAGTTTTGAAACATAATCTAAAACCCCAACTGAAGACTTAAAATGTTTTAATAAGCCCGCTTCTTGTTCTAATTTTAAATAACACATTAATGGTAATGAATTAATATACACTGCTTGTGTACCCAATATTGCACTTTCTGATGCCATAGTAGCACTTTCACCAATAAAAATTGATGCACTTGCTAAAACATCATGCATTTTTTCAGGAGAAATTTTTATTTGATATTTTTTAAATTCAGGTGCTAATTCTCCTTCTGAAGATATTAACACTCTATATTTTTTAGTTTCTAAAATATTAATTAATCCTCTTTTAGTTTCTACATCTAAGCCTTTTTGACCATAATCATGATGAGCATTCCAAGAGACAAACCGTAAAATTGCAAACTCCTCATTTTCTTTTAATTGTAAATCTTCTTTAATTTTTATATTGGGCATAAAATATTGTTTATGAAGATATAGATTTTCAATTACACTATTAAATCTAATTTGTTTTATACCCAAATCATTCTGATAACTACTAGGTGTTAATATAGCTGTAGAAAATGGATAAGTAAATTTAGAGTGAATTCTATCAGTATGTTCAGTATCATTTAAAGCAATATTTGGTTTCCCTAATAATGAAGATACTTGAGCTACATAAGGAGATGAAAAACTTAAAAACAAATCGGGCTTAAATTTCAAAGCCACTTTTAACATTAGAAAATTTGCCTGCACCATATATAAAAACTTGCCTATTCTTGAGTTTTTACCTTTACCTCTGCTAATAAAAGGGAACTTTAACTTATGCAAAAGCGCTTTAATAACCTCTCTATCTCTGGCTATAATTAGCACATCATGGTTATTGTTTTTTAAATGTTTTATTGTATTTTTAAAATAATGAACATGCCCTGGATGTCCAATATCAATAAGGATTTTCATAAAATTATTTAATATTTTGCTTCAATATTTTTGAAATAATATAAAATGGTTAGGATTATAATATGACAGACTATTAAATATGTAAATGTACTAAGATAAGTATAATAATATATTGTGTGTAACTATTATATTATTTAGTGCTAATTTCTTTCATAAAATTATATAAAAATTTAGTTGTATCTATTTTATCTTCTTTCATTTTTTTAGCCCTTTTTATAAACTCACTTTTTTCAACTAACAATAATTCTTTTGCTTTTGTTAGAATTGCTTCTTTTTTTGTTAAATTAAAAGATAACCTATAATTTACTTCTTGATCCTTACAATAACATACTTGCATTGGGTTAATATAGATAGCGGGTGTGCCTAATATAGAAGCTTCTGAAGCCGTAGTTGCACCCTCACCAACATATAATGCAGCATAAGCTAGCAAATGGTGTAAATCTTCAGGTGCTATGTTTAAGGTATATTTTTTTAAACTTTCAGGAATAGAGGTTTCATATGATAGAATAACACGATATTGCTTAGACAATTCAGTTATAATTTCAAATTTATCTTTATATGATAATTTATTCACATTAAAATCATGATGTGCAGTCCAATCTACTAATCGTACTAAAATATATTTTTCATCCTCTTTTATATTATACTTTTTAAGTATTTGAGCATTTCTTTTAAAATAAGTAGGATATAAATAAGCGTACTCCATATAACTGTTAAATTGAACTTGTTTTTTTCCTAGATCAATGGGGAAAACTTTAGGAGTTACAATATATGAAGACAACCTTTTACTTATCATATGGCTAAACTTAGCTCCTTCGGTATCTTCTGTTGTAACAGATTTTATCCTCAATAAAAAACTTGCCAACCCTGTATAAACTCCACCATGGCTTAACAAAATGTTTGGCTTATATTTATATGCTTTTTTAAATATTAAAACATTACCATAGACTAAATATAAAATTTTACCTAGCTTAGTTAACCCTCCGTTTTTACGTAATGTATAATTTATATTATAAGATTTTAATAATTCTGGTATTGGTTTCTTATTTCTTGCAATAATTAGAAAATCAAGATCTGAATACTCTTTATTTAATAGTAAGTTCTTATAATAATGAACATGACCAGCATGACCTATATCAATTAATATTTTCAAAAATATATAGTATTAATAATTTGTATAATGAGTTAATATTCTTAGCATTATTTATCAATAAATTTCTGAAACCAAATTTCTAAATTAATCCACTTCCAAATTTCTCTTGAAACATCTATAGTACCTTCAAGGTGTTTTTTATATTGTTCATTTGCAATAATACTATCAAAATAGCCTCTATTTTTAAAACTATCTGAGTTGATTAATTCAAAAATATAATTTTTAAACTTTTCTGTTCTAAACCATTTATCTCTAGGGTTTGAAAACCCTTTTTTATCTTTTCGCTGCGTAATTTTATCAGGTAATATATCTTTCAACGCTTCTCTTAAAATGTACTTTGTTTCACCATCACTTATTTTTTGGTTTGAAGGTGTAGATAATGTAGCTTCAACCAATCTATGATCTAAAAACGGGACTCTAGATTCTATAGAAAAGTGCATTGCATTTAAATCTTCCCATCGTAATAAATGCTCTAATTTATATTCGAAGTGTTGTAATAAAGATTCCTTTAAGTTTTTAGGGTTATAAAGCATTTTATTCACTTCTTGTTTCCCTTTATTTGCTTTAAAAAACTCCTTTTTTATAGAGGGTGATACTTCATTGTTTATACTATTTTGAATACCTGCCGGAAGTAAATAATAGGCAAAATACTTAAGTGAATTTATTGATTTATGTTTCTTAAAATATTGAAAATTCTCTTTTATAAATTTTGCAATTTTAAATTGTTTTATCAATTCAATATAATAACTACCAAAGAAATAATGATAACCAGCTAATTGTTCATCTGCTCCTTGACCGTCAAGAGTTACAGTAACATGTTTATTGGCTAATTCCATCACTTTAAATTGAACATAAGGTCCTGTATCAGGTACCGGTTCGTTATGAGCATCTATAAAGTTTTCAAAATCATCATAAAAAGAATTTGAATCTGGTGATGTATAGTGCATGTTTTTTACCATAGTACGAAACTCATCGATAAACTCACTTTCATCGGTAGTTTCATTTTTACCATAAACGGCAGAAAAGGTATTTAATTCAGATAATTTAAAATCATTTATTAAAGAGGTTACAATTGAAGAAGAATCAATACCACCACTTAACGATACACCAACCGGTACATCTGCCCGAAGCCTTAATTTTAATGAATCTTTAAATAACTCTCTGTATTGCTGAGGAGATATATGGCTAGTTTGCCCTATTTTATCAGATAAATTATACCACCTTTTAGAGGTAAATTTATTGTCTTTAATTTTCAACCAAGATCCATGTTTTAATTTTTTTATACCCTTGAAAAATGTCTCATCAGTATGATCAGTTCTATTAAACAACAAATAATCAAAAATAATTTTATCATTTGCCTCTTTATCATCTATTAGAGGTAAAATTGATTTAATTTCTGAAGCAAATATAAATTTATCATTATCGTGATAATAATAAAGAGGTTTTATACCAAATCTATCTCTTGCAACAAATATTTCCTTTGTCTTTATATCAAAAATGGCAAGAGCAAACATGCCGTTAAACTTATCTAAACAATCTTCTCCCCATTCTTGATAAGCTGCAATGATAACTTCAGTGTCAGTTCCTGTTTTAAACTCATATTTATGTTTTAATTCATCTCGTATTTCAATATAATTATATACTTCACCATTATAAATCATAACATATCTATCATCATGACTAAACATTGGTTGATGACCTGCAATGCTCAAATCAAGTATACTCAATCTTACAAAACCTAATCCAATATTATCTTCAATAAACACCCCTTCATCATCAGGGCCACGATGTTTCATTTTATGCATCATCAATTTAAGATCTTCTTCTTTAACCGATTTGTTATTAAAATTTATAATTCCTGATATTCCGCACATTATTTTTCTATAATTTCTTTATAAATACTTATAATTCTATTTGCAACTATGCTTGATTCTAAATGTTTAATATCTTCCCTACCTGTAGTTCTTTTACCGAATTCTAGCGCTTTTATTATTTTATCAGCAAGATCTTCCGGTTCAAAAGTGGTAATAAAACATCCCTGTGTATTACTTATCACTTCTTCAACATCTCCTACATTTGTAGAAACAATCGGAATATTACATGCCATTGCTTCCTTAATAACATTAGGTGATCCTTCATTATAAGAAGTCAACACAAAAACGGAACTTTTATTCAAATAATCTGGAAATTCAGTATGTTTTATAGGAAAAGGGTTTAAATATTTCAATTCTTCTCTATCAATTAAAGCCAATCCGTCTTTTAATAATTTATAATTTTTTCTGGGATTATTTTCATCTGCCAAAAATAAAATCAAATCTTTATTCAACTCTTCACTGTTGGGCTTGAATAATTCAAAATCAACACCGTTTGGCTGTATAAAACTCTTACTTTTATAAGGTATAACCTTTAATATATTTTTAGATTTAACTATTATTTTTTTTGCAAAAATCAGCGCTATCTGAGTCAGAAACATCCCAAAATAACTTGATTTAATTCTCTTCCCTTTTATATTAAAATTTCCATAAGCGTCATCACCCATAACAGACAAAACAATTGGTATTCTTGTAAATGTTAATAAGCATACAAGACCTATTAAACCGTAATGTGCATGAATGATGTCATACCTGTTAGACTTTAGATACTTTGTTAAAGGTCTAACACTTTTCATATATCCTTTTATCCCTTTTCCTTTAATTGGATAATAATCTAATGTTACTCCTTCTTTTTTAATAGATTCTCCCTGGCTCTTTATAAAAGACACTATGCCATAATGAGAATTACCGCTACTAACAAATAAAACTTTCATAATAAATTTAATTCAATATATTACCGTATACAGTTCTAAACTCATCTACCATCTTTGATATACTAAATTTTTCATTTACAATCTTTATTGATATTTTGCCAAAATGAACACGTTCTTTTTCATTGTCTAGAAGATACAATACTTTATCTGCAAGTCCTTGAATATTACCTGCCTCTAATAAAAATCCATTTTGTTTATGTGATACTAATTCTGAACATCCACCTTGCCCTGTCACAACTACCGGTTTACCCAAAGCCATAAATTCTAATATTGAATTTGAAATACCTTCAGTAAATGTAGCTAATACACCAATGTCACAAATATTCATGATACTTTCAACTTGTTGTTGTTTACCTAAAAAAAGAATTCTATTTTTATTTTCCGGTTTAATCATTTGTTCATATTCGTCAAAACTTCCCGAACCAACACAAATAAATGTAGTATTACTGCATTTCTCTAAAACAATGTTCGCTGCTTTAATATAAGAATTATAATCTTTTTTATAAGAAAATGAAGCTACCATGCCTACAACATACTTAGTGCTTATATCAAACTGCTTAGTAACTAAGGCTCTGTCTTTAAGTTTGTTTAACCTATTAAAATCAAAACCATTATAAATAACTTTACTCTTTTTTAGAGGAGTATTATAAGCTTTTAATCCAGCTTTACTATTTGCAACAATCTTATCGGAAAACCGAAAAGTAAGATTATGGTCTATAAGAGATTTCCCAACTGACTCTGGTGCATCAGTAATTTGATTATTCACCATAGGTATTTTTAGAAATGTTTTAGCAGGAATTGCATAAATTGCTACCATATTACCCCATACATGAATAATATCTGGTTTTATTGTTTTTGCAATTTTATAAAATTTAAAAAATACTCTGGGGTCTTTCTTTAAATTTTTACGTATTACATAGTGAATTTTTATACCTGTTTCAATAACATCATTGTAATGAATTTCGTCTTTCATCAAGACTATTTCCATATCTACATCGTTATGTTTAGAAAGGCCTTTAATCAATTCAACCAGCCTTCTTTCTTTACCTCCGGAACGAAGGCTCTCTACAAAAAAAAGAATTTTCAATGGTTTGATTTTAGTATTAGATTACTTACGATTTCACTATATGATTTGTAGTTAAATACATTTTTTCCTAATTCATAACCCTTTTCTCCTATCTTATCGGCTAATTCTGGTTGTTCTACTACTAAATTCAACATATTAGTAAAATCTTCAGTATCATCTGTTTTAGCAATAAAAGCGTTTGCTTTATTTTCAAAGAATTCTTTTATTACACCAGAGTCGGAGGTTATAATTGGTCGTTTAGAAGCTGTATATTCGCAAATTTTAAAAGGAAATCTTGCTTGATCTTGTATATTATTACTTATTGGAATAAGTAATGCGCTTGCTGATTTATAATAGCTAACAAGGTCAAAATATGACAATTCAAACAATATTTCAATACTCTTTTCGTATTTATTCTCTATAAGATACTTGTTCAATGAATTTAGTTGATTAGAATTTCCGTTTATAACTAACCTTAATTTATAATTGTTTTCTATTGAATTTGAATTCACAAATGCTTTTATGATGAATTTTATAATATCACTATAACTTGCTGACCCACAATACAGGAAATATAGAGGTTTCTGAACTTTAGCATTTATACTATCAAAATATAAAAAGTCAATAATAGGAGGTACTTTAATCATCTGCATATCAGGTGCTATATTTTTAACATGATTTTCTAGAAAATCACTAATCACTACTAATTTATCTGCATATTTATAAAAGTTATAATCAAAACTTTTTTCTAGATCTTTTATATTTTTCTTATCTCGCTTACCTAATGAATCATAAAATTCAACATAATCGTAGACCAACTCCATTCTAAAAATATTAGAAATAAAATAATAATACTTTAAACTACTTAATACATTAGTTCTATAAAAAATATACTTTGTATTCTTAAAAAGTCTATAATATAAAATGGTAAAAAATTCTATAAAAATACCCAGTTGTTTAATTATATTTCTCAAAAAAAAATTTACGGGTTTATAAGGAATAAGTGAACAATATAAATATTCAATACCCTGATAAAACCCATGCCTTAAAATTTTTTCTTTTTTTGAAGTAGAACTAGAATGTGGACTTCTATTATTAATTACAATAACTTTAAAATCAGATAATTGAAAAGATTTAGCTAATTGAATTTGTCTTTGAATTGTAGCAGAACCAAAAGGAAATCCGCTCGTGCCTAGAAATAGTATTGTTCCTTTATTTTTAGTCAAGATCTTTCAATATTTTACAAGGGTTACCGACTGCAATTACATTTGCGGGAATATCACTAACCACAAGACTATTAGCCCCAATAACAGTATTATCACCTATGGTAACACCTTTTAGTACAACGGTATTAATACCTAACCAAACATTATTACCGATAACTATTGGTGCATTTTTAACACCATCACTTGTATGTCTTTTAATAGGATTAATTGGATGCCAATCAAAATCAGTAATCAACACATTTGCACCCGATAATACATTATCGCCTATAGTAATTGAATTTGCAGCACCAATAACGGTTCCGCTAAATCCGGAATTATTGCCAATTTTTATAATAGATTTCTCTCCAAAAGTTGAAATAATACATTTTCTATTCAAACCGATTAAGTTAGAACTTTTATCAGACCTAAAACTACATTTTGAACCAATCAATATTTTACTATTATAAGCTCTTTTTACAATTGGTACACCATAAAATTTACATTTACTCCCTAATCTTAGTCCTTTAAATACAAATAAGAAATAACTAATTTTGGTTGAGAAAAAAGAAAAGATCAACAACCTATATTTTCTTAATTTCCCGAATATAAATCCGGAAAAATCTGTAGTTGTTTTTTCTCTAATTTTATCAATCATTATTTTAAATAATTGTTATAAACAGCTTTTATACCCTCATTAAAACTAATTTTAGGTGACCATTTCAATGCACTTAATTTAGAAACGTCTAATAATTTTTGAAAAGTTCCATCCGGTTTATTTGTGTCCCAAAATATTTCTCCTTTAAATTGGGTTATTCCTTTAATTATTTGAGCAAGTTCTTCTATACTCTGATCTACTCCGCAACCAATATTAATATGAGTATTTTTTATTTCTACATGCTTCTCTGAAAGATCTGAAAAATTAATATTTTCCATAATATAACTACTAGCATCTGCCAAATCATTTGCGTGTAAAAATTCACGTCGTGGCTTACCCGTTCCCCACAAAGTTATGCTTACCTCATTGTTAGATTCATTAAACTCAACTCCGTATTTTTTAAATATTTCTAAAACTTCTTCCTTACTCGCATTATCATCAATACCTTCTATCGGATTTACACTTAAATCTTTCTTTATAGCATCCCAATCAGAATTTTCTAAACATTTTCCTAAATGCATTTTTCTGATCAATGCAGGTAATACATGTGATTTTTCTAAATCATAATTATCATTTAATCCATAAAGATTTGTGGGCATAACAGGAATATAATTAGTACCATATTCTATATTATATGATTCGCACATTTTAATACCAGCAATTTTTGCAATTGCATATGGTTCATTGGTATATTCGAGCTCTGAGGTCAATAAATATTCTTCTTTTAATGGCTGTGGTGCATTTTTAGGATAAATACAAGAGCTTCCTAGGAAAAGTAATTTCTTAACATTATTTAAATATGAATTATGTATTACATTATTCTGAATTTGAATGTTATCATAAATAAACTGTGCTCTATACTTATTATTTGCTACTATACCACCCACTTTTGCAGCAGCTAGAAAAACATATTCAGGCTTTTCTTTTTCAAAAAAAGTTGTCACTTGACTTTGGTCTGTCAGGTCTAACTCTGATGATGTTTTTCCTATTAAGTTAGTATAACCTTTACTTTTTAACTTACACCATATAGCTGACCCTACCATACCTCTATGACCAGCTATGTATATTTTTACATTCTTATTCATCTATATCTAACAATAAAATTATTCAAAATAATTTAAGGTTTTGTAGCCACCTTCTTTTAAATACTGCTCTTTTTGCATTAACATAATATCGTTTGTCATCATTTCATTAACAAGGCCTTTTAAATCATATTCTGGTTTCCACCCTAATTTAGTAAAAGACTTAGTTGGGTCTCCCAATAATAAATCAACTTCAGTAGGTCTAAAATATCTAGAATCAACAGCTATAACTTCTTTTCCTATTTCAATTTGATATTTATCATTATTACATGCTTTGATAAATCCTTTTTCTTCTTTTCCTTCACCTCTAAACTCTAATTCTATTCCTACTTCTAAGAAGGCCAACTTAACAAAATCTCTAACTGCAGTTGTTACTCCGGTGGCTATAACCCAGTCTTCTGCAGTATCGGTCTGTAAAATCATCCACATCATTCTTATATAATCTTTGGCATGCCCCCAATCTCTCTTTGCATCTAAGTTTCCTAAATAGATTTTATCTTGTAAACCTAATGCAATACGCGCTGTTGCTCTAGTAATTTTTCTGGTAACAAATGTTTCTCCTCTGATAGGTGACTCATGATTAAATAAAATACCGTTACAAGCGAATATATTATAGGCTTCTCTATAGTTTACTGTTATCCAGTATGCGTACATTTTAGCTACTGCATAGGGAGAACGTGGATAAAACGGAGTTTTCTCTGATTGTGGAACCTCTTGTACCAAACCATAAAGCTCTGATGTTGAAGCTTGATAAATTTTTGTTTTTTTCTCTAATCCAAGAATTCTAATGGCTTCTAAAACTCTTAAGGTTCCTAAACCATCAGCATTTGCAGTATACTCAGGTGTATCAAAACTGACTTTAACGTGTGACATGGCCGCCAAATTATAAATTTCATCAGGTTGCGTTTCTTGAATTATTCTAATAAGATTTGTACTATCTGTCATATCTCCGTAATGCAACTTAAAACTTGCATTTTCTACATGAGGGTCTTGATAAATATGATCAATTCTATCGGTATTAAATAATGAAGATCTACGTTTTAAACCATGCACAATGTATCCTTTTTTTAATAAGAATTCACTTAAATATGCCCCGTCTTGCCCAGTTACTCCTGTTATTAAAGCTACTTTTTTAGTCATTTATATTAGTTTTATATTCATTTTTTTTCTTAATCTTTATCTAAATTTTTATCGTTTAAAATTTCTAAATAAATATTATTTAAATCTTCTATTACTTTTTCAGGATTATGTCTTTTCATAGCACGTTTTCTGGCATTTACGCCATAACCTATTGCTTGCTCATAATTCTCTTTTAATTCAAGAATAGCTCCTGACATAGACCATGGATCTCCACTTTGAATTAAAAGCCCTTCCTCTTTATCTGTGATTCTAGAACTAGTACCACCAGCTAATGTACAAACTACCGGTAGCCCTAAAATCATTGCTTCACTCAAAACAATTGACCCATTTTCAATATGAGAAGGCATCACATAAACATTTGTTTCCTTTAACATATTAATAATACCGGCTTCACTAAGTTTACCTAAAAAGCTAATGTTTTTTTTAGGAAAATTTTTTCCTAATTTTTTTCTTACTGCTTTTATCAAATTCCCATCTTTAGGTATACCTCCTATATTCCAAATAAAGTTTACGTTTAATTTATTTAAAATGGTTATAGCCATACAGATTGTTTCCAACCCTTTATATACTGCAGGACCAGACATAGTTGAAATTATCAATTTATCTCGAAGAACAGGATTAACCTTCGGTTCTTCATAAAACTTACTTCTTAGAATTTCATCATTATAAAAATATTTTGCTTTAGGTGAAAGTGCTTTCGTAATTCTCCTATCCCAATCTGTTCTACCAATAATATTTTTCATATTACTCATAATACTTTGCTCTCTTATAGCTCTTTTACTAAACAAAATATATTTTGAATATGCTGTTGAAAATTTTATAAAATTCTTAAAATTAAATGCCGAAAATAAATTGTACTTAGAAAGGCCACTAAAGTATTTCCATTGATAAACAGTTAAATTTCCTTGTATAGAAAGTACAATAGGAATGTCAGTGTGGTTTACAAGTAACCCAAAATTCTCTTCTGAGCCAAAAACATGAATTAAATCTGGCTTAAAGGCATCAATTATTTTTTTATAATCTTCTATTTCATCATACCAAGATACCTTAGTAGTAGCTTTATTAAAAATTCTAGAAACTTTATTTTTACTTGTTTTAATAAAAACAGGATAATATGTTATATTATCTTTTGTTACTACTTTATCTCTTTGTTTTGTGTGAAATGCAATAGCTAATTCAAATTCATTATTATTCTTAAAAGTACCTGCAATTGATTCCATCCAAGTACCTGTTGATGGGGTTGCGTTTTGGGGTTTAAATAACTCATCATACCCACATCTAGTATTAGAAAACCAAAGGATTCTTTTTTTTACATATTCCATATACCCTTCGCTGTATTATTAATTATTTTTTTATACTGTATCGGTGCTAAAATTACTCCGTTAAAATTACTAAATATCATAGCCAACACTAAACTATTAACTCCCCAATTTAAATATTTGATCATAACTATACTTGATCCAATAAATATTAAAGAGCCAACTAAGGCACTATACATTTGTAATTTAACCTTACCAATTCCATTTATAAACATGACAAAAATTCCTCCAAATGTATAAGTGATAAAGTAGATCAATAAAACCAATGATAAATTAAAAGGGACTGTTACCTTATCTCCAATCCATAGATAATAAAACTCATCTGCAAAAATCAACATAAGGCATCCCATAATAGTTAGCAGTATCCAAATTTTAAATAATTTTTTTACTGTGTTCTTAATCCATTGAATATCATTTTTAGCCCATGCTTCTGTATATGCCGACCAAAAGGGCATAATGATAATGGTAAATAGCATTGTTAAAATTGAAAAGTATTTATATCCTATATTATAAGTAGTAACTTCTGCCGGACCAAAGAATTGAGCTATAATAAAGTTACTTGATTGATATATTATCAATCCTGATATTTGAATAAAGAAAAATTTAACACCTAAATTTAATAAATCACTTGCATAATTGAATTTTACAAATTTAATTGACGGTGCTATTTCTTTATAATCATATTTGTAAAAATAAATTGTGGCAACTAAAAGTACAATCACTGGTATAACACTTAACACCCATCCTAAATAAATAAGTGAACCTTCGGTGGTTTTAGTTAAAATATATACTATTATTAAAATAATAAGGTTTCCTATCGGACCAAAAGTATTGGCCATTGCAGACCTCTGATCTGCGAATAAAACTATACTAATTAATTTTATAACAAATCTTAAAAAGAAAAATCCGAAAATAATCAATGCTAGTATTGATAATTCTTCTGACATACCTTTATCAGTATTTAAAACTATAGTCCAATCAATAAAGAAATTTGCAATAAAAAATAATATAGCAAATATTGATACTATAATAGCTAAAATGGCGTATGTAGTACTTACATATATCTTTGCTAATACATAATCTTTTTTTGCTAGAGCTTCAGCAAGTTTATTTTTTAAGCCATTACCTAATCCTATTTCAAAAAAAGTAAACCAGGCTAAAAAAGAAGATAATGTCAACCAAATTCCATATTTTGTTTGGTCAAGATACCCCAGAGTAACCCTTACCAATAAAAAGCCCACAATCATACTTAAACCTTTTATAGCAAAAGACCCAACAATATTCTTCTTTGCTTTTACAGTACGTTCATGACCCTTAAAAAATGATTGAATTTTATTAAGCATTCATTCTCTTTTTTTTATAAATTTCTTTGAGAAGCTAATTTTTATGAATATTATCTTAACTGCAAATTGGGTTTATTATGTGCTTGTAAATAATACCCATTGGCAAATAAAGCGTATAATAAACCAACTTGGTAAAAATGAAATGTGACCAAAGTTAAATTTGCGACTGCAAAACCTAAAATTCCTAAAAATGGGGCCCACTTTTTTATTTTCTTGGCATTTAGATAGAGTTTTTTTAATATTAGATATAGGAATGTCAAAAACAAAAAACCTCCTACTAAACCATACATGTATAGTAAAGACAAATAACCAACATGAATTTGTGATGATCTTCCAGCTAATATTCTTTTTAATTTATAATCTTGTGCACCTGTACCTCCCATGCCATACTTAACACTACCTCGCCCTAACATTGGGTTCTGCATGAATAGTTTACCAAATACGGTAAACGCTAAAAGCCTTGAACTTGCAGATTTATTTTCAATTCCTGCTTTTTTATTACTTTCAAGAATTCTATCCTCTGCTATTCCTTTAATATCTACACCAAAAGTACTCAGTGCTATAGATGCAATAATTATTACTATTGGAAGGTATATGGCGTACCTCAAAAATTGTTTAATTCTTTCTCTTTGATCTTTAAACACCAATACAAATACTAACAACATATTTAACATTATCCATCTGTTTTTGGTCAAAAAAGCGAATGTAAGTCCTAAAATAACCCAGTTGAATATTTTTTCCTTTTTAATTTTCATTTCCTCAATCATAATTAAAAATATCGGAACAAAAGCCAAACCTGTAACTAATAAACTACCAATCCAACTATAAATTGAAGGAAGTCGAACTTCATTAGAACTTGCACCTACAAGGCTTTCTTTAATATCTGGGTCAACTAAAAAATCTGTTTTATAAGCTTGCTGGACTAGAATTACTAAAAATGCTATAACTAAAATTATTTTACTATACTTAAGCGTTTGATAATAAAACTTTTTAGAAACTTTCAAATTCTCTATAATAAATATCAAATTAAAACCGCCTATTAGCTTATTTGAAAATAGGTAATCAATTTTAAATTCTCTATCTAGTAATATAAAAGCGGAGTAAAATGTATATAAAGTGAAAAGTAAATAAAATAATAAATATCTTGGAAATTTTATGGTTCCGTTGAAAGGTCTATTGATTAAAACTAAAACAACACCAACAAATGATAACAATTGCAACATTCTTCTAAAGTCTACATTTAAATATCCTTTAAAAATAAAAGAAATAAGTGGCATAAAGACAATTAACATAATCAAAAATCGTCCATATTTATAAGATATGTTATTCAACTATGTGTTAAATTTTTGTAAGTTATCTTGTTCATTTCTAAGCACATTACGTAATCTATCTAAAAACAGTTCTACATCATCTTAAGTTAAAGCTTAATCTTTAGTTATTATACTTTCTTCGGCTAAGCCCATTGGTAATAAGTTTTCATTTTTAGCTATCATATAATTTTCAAAAACTCCATAACCATCTATCACATCCCCTTTTTTAAATCTACTTGGCAGTAATACCAATTTAATTATAAAATTCGTCATTAATAAATTTTGAAAATTCTTACTTTAATAAATAAAGCAACTATATTTAAGTAAGATTTTAGAATTGGTCGAAAGTCTAAAATTAATTTTATTTTAGCTTTAAATCTATTTTTTTGGAAATCACTTTTCTTTATTACCCCTCTTTTTAAAAGATCTGTAAAACCTTCCTTTTTCAGAAATGGAACCACATATTCAGCACATTGCCCTTTATATAACACACCACTAAAGAACATTGCATAAAGTTGACCATGTGTATCTATATAATCTTTAGACACACAATAAAATCCGTGGCGGTATATTTTCGCCCTGAGATGTGCCATTTTTTCAGCAATCCAAGGACTCTCATGATCGTTCAAATATTTTTTCAAAACTTCTTTTTTCCAAAGTCCAGCAGAGTATAAAAACCTTTTTTTAGTCTTATGAATTATTTTATCTATTAGTTCAAATTGAGATGCTTCAGACTCATAAACACCAGTATTTAATAACCTTATATGATCAATTTCATTTTCATTAGAAATTAAATTAAATACTTTAGTAAAAGCTTTCTCATCCATTTTAGAGTTTAAGAAAAAATCTTCAACTACTACAAGCACAATTTCATTTTTAGTAGCTTCTAAACTTAACCTTAGTCTTTTACTCCAAGGAACATCCATACCATGTGCTATAGTTGTAATATTTAAACTTTTATGACTATATGTTTTTTCATTTGTGCTTAAAATAATTTCAAGATCTCGCATTTTAGGAAAATGCTCTTCAAATAATTTAAAAAAAGGATTCCAACAATCAGAATAACCATCTGAAGATAAAACAATAACTGACATCATAAATTTAACCTTTAATTTTTTTTTAAACTTTAGAGGCTACTTTTCTTCACTAATAAAAAGTTTGTCTGTTCATATTTAAGCCCATTCACCATATCTACCACAATATTTTTCATATTTCATCTAAACAATTATGTACGATTACTAAATTTAAGGACATACCATCATAACATAGGTCTTTATAATACTTGATATTTTTTCTAAATCAAATTCAATTCCATTTTACTGTGTAATTAACTTGACCATTCAGTCTGGTAAACTAGAAAGTGAAAAGAAATTAATTTGACTTATAGTATCTTGTAATTAATTGACAGCTTGCTTCGAAGAGAGTCAGTTTTAAGAAATTTTTCATTCAAAACACCGGCACTAGTTACACCTAAAAATATAGCAATTAATTTACTCTTATAACACCAACAAAGAGTTTTACAGCTTTGGGGCTAGTCAAAATTAATGTGCTTTTAGCAAAAGTTTTTAACTCCATAAACCTTCAATTATAAACTTATACTTTTATGAAATTTCAAACAATTGTTTTTGTTGTTTCCATAATTCATCACACAACCTACCTTGTGGCAACTCAACATCATCAAAAGTTAATGCTTTGTCTTTGGCAATATCATTTAAAACTTTACAGCCTTCAGCTAACCCAATAGGTAATAGGTTTTCATTTCTAGAAGTATCAGAATTTTCACAAATTCCATAAGTTTTATAACCTCCAATTTCATCAATCAAGTCACCTGTTTTTAAATCTGTTTTGGCAATAGCTATTACTTCTACAATGGGTTCTGCTTTAGCAGCTATAATTGTATCATCAAAATCAACCATTCTAGCAATTGAAATTGGTATTTCAAAAAAAAGTAAATGATAAGGAATATAAAAACTATATAGAGGGCCTTTACCCAGTTTTCCATAATCTAAATATTTGATTGATAATGGGTCATCTGAAGTCGCATATACAAACACACCAGGCCCTGGTTTAGCACCAACAATAAAATCTACAATACCTCCTAATTTTTTAAGCTCATCAATGTCATAAAGTTCAGTCAAGTTATCAATATGGTCTTTTGACTCATAACCTAACATTCCTCTTTTAGCAACCCTCATACCGGTAGCATTTGCAATACAAGCCTGTTCACAAGAAACTTTAGTTCCATCTGCAAAGTTTGTAGCCATAACTGGTGACATACCCCATTGTTTTGCGAAATTTTCTTGTGTTGTAGGCGTTCTATATTCATCTAACATACCTTTTATATTTCCACATACAAGAGGTTTAAACCCCATTTGTTTTACAAAACGATATAAATTTAAAGTAACACCAGGTTGATCACCTTCTGCAACACTATATTTAACACCTGCCTTATCTGCTTTATACTTTAATATGGGTCCTAGAGTAGCATCCAATTCGGCATTAAATGATAAAATATCTTTATTATTATTAATTGCATCAATTGTTAATTTTGCTGAAAACTCTATAGATCCGGTCATATCAACCACAATATCAATATCATTTGACTCAATTAATAAATCAATATTTTGTGTAATGATTGGGGTTTTAGAATCAATAGCCTTCTGAAACTCAGAATTTGTTTTAACTATTTTATAACCGCTAATTCCCGCTATTTTATAAACCTCTTTTGGTCTTTCTAGACTACGATTATAAGTTGCGATCACCTCCATACCAGGTGTATGTCTTGTAATTTGATTTATTAACCCTTTTGCCATTTCACCAGCACCAATAATACCAACTTTAATAGGGTTATTATCTAATTCTCTTTCTTTTAGTTTATTATCTATAATTATCATAATAAATTATTTAAAAAGGACTTTCAAAGTGATCTAATGTTATTAATTGTTTATCCTTATTGGATAAAATGGGGTTTTTAACAGACCATTCTATACCACAAGAGTCCCACTTAATGCCTGCTTCACTTTCAGCATTATAAACTGTTGTTGTTCTATTTAAAAAAATTGCAGTATTACTCAATACATAAAATCCATGTGCTAAGCCTTTTGGAATATATAACATATTCCCTTTATCAGCATCTAATTCTAAGCTAAAATATTGTTTATAAGTTGGTGAATCTTTTCTTAGGTCAACTACTACATCAAATATTTTTCCTGACAAACAGGTAACACATTTTATATGATCATGTGGGGGTATTTGAAAATGAAGACCTCTTAAAACATTTTTACTTGAAACTGAATAATATTCCTCAGAAAAATTTGTTTCTAAACCCAAATTAAAAAAGATATCTCTATGAAATGTTTTAACTAATTTTCCTCTACTATCTCCAAAAATTGGTGGTTCTAACTCAAAGCATCCGGGTATTGTAGTTTTATTTTTTCTCACTTTATTATATCAAAGATGTTGAATATTCAGCAATTTGTTTTTC
>CAZHYX010000008.1:0-22953 GCA_964536675.1 uncultured Flavobacteriaceae bacterium | reverse complement strand
TAATTAAGATTAAAAATGATTATCAAACAACTACTTTTAAGTTTATTAAAAAATAGACTACTTTTTAATTATCTAGAAACTCTTTAGCTTTCTTTATCTATCAACAATTTAATGTTAGCATAGGTATTTTTCATAACTTCTTTTATTCGTTCTTGATTTAGCCACTCTACTTTTGTAATACCTTCTTCAAGTTGTGGTAATAGTTTTCCTGTAAAAGAAGTCTTCATCTCAAACCAATAAGTAATTTTAAGTACATATTCATTTTTATGCTTATAAATATGATATGTTGTCTCTAATGGTTTAATAATTTCCAATCCTATAACTCCAGTCTCCTCCTCTACTTCCCTAATTGCAGCACGTTCTATAGTTTCCTTTTTTTCAATTTTCCCTTTGGGTAAATCCCATTTATCACTTCTATAAATAAATAGCGTTTTATTTTTACTATTTTTAACTATCCCACCGGCTGCTTTAATTACTTTAAAAGTACTTTTAAATTTTTCAAAAAGTAAATTAACATCCTCATTATACAAATAAAGATTACTTATTTCACTTATTTTTAATTTATCTATAAGCACCTGAATATCAATATTATTAAATCTATAAAAATTGATTTTTGATTGATTTTTCAAACTATCCGTCAAGAAAATCGGATTTTCATTAATAAAAACTATAAACATTTCTTCTTAAAAAATTTATGTAGTTTTGTTGCTATGATTTTTGAAAAAAATACAGCAAAAAAAACGGCTGAATTATTATTACAAATTAAAGCAATTAAATTAAGTACTCAAAACCCTTTTACTTGGGCTTCTGGATGGAAATCACCTATTTATTGTGATAATAGGGTAACCTTATCTCACGTACAAATTCGCACTTACATTCGTGAACATATCTCTAAAATAATTGAAAATAAATACGGTAAACCAGACGTTATTGCAGGGGTTGCAACAGGTGCTATTGCTATTGGTGTTTTGGTTGCTCAAGAGCTAGGTATTCCATTTATCTACATAAGACCCGAAGCTAAAAAACATGGTCGTCAAAATCAGATTGAAGGGCAAATTGATAAAAATCAAACCGTCGTTGTAGTTGAAGACCTGATAAGTACCGGAAAAAGTAGTTTAAATGCTGTAAAAGTTTTACAAGAACAAGATATTAAAGTTAAAGGAATGGTAGCTATATTCTCTTATGGCTTTGAATTTGCAATACAAAACTTTAAAGATGCCGATGTAGAATTAACAACCTTGAGTGATTATAACCATTTATTACAACAGGCAACTGAAACAAATTATATAGCTGAAAGTGAATTAGAAAAATTACAAGACTGGCGTAAAAACCCAAGCGAATGGAGTTAATGAGTTAGAAGAAAAAACAATTATACAAAAATTAAAAAATGAATTTAGAAAGCCCAAAAGTAAATGTACAAAAACCAGATAGTGAATTATTTGAATTCTTTTGTGATGTTCAAAATTTTGAACAATTAATGCCAGAAAGTATTAAGAAATTTGAAGCTGATGATGATTCATTTTTATTTGCATTGAAAGGTATGCCGGAAATTAGATTAAAATTACAAGAGCAAGTACCTTCAAATAAAGTTGTGTTAGGTTCAACAGATGATAAGTTTCCTTTTACTTTAACAATAAATATTCCGAAATTAGAGGAAAATTCTAGCGAAGTACAATTGGTTTTTGATGGTAAGTTTAATCCTATGATAGCCATGATGATTAAAAGTCCGTTACAAAAATTCATTAATACTTTAAGTGAAAATATTGAGAAACTATAACTGTTTTAAGGTTAATTTTATACTTAAGTAAGGTTTTGAAACTTAATTTCTTTTAAAGCATACTCTTTTACCGATTCATCATTCAGTTCAATTTGTAATTTTCCATCATTCGTTACTCCTATAATTTTCCCTAAAAAAGTATTGTTATTATCATCTATAAACATTGAAGGGACTCCTTTTTTATACATCACTTTCTCATATTGTTGTTTTATTTCTTCAAATTTCTGCTGTTGTATCAAATGCAGTTGATATTGAATTTCAAGTAATATTTTATCTAATAATTCATCTTTATCAATGGTTTTATTCAATACTATTTTTAAAGAACTTGCATTTAAAATGTTAGCAGAAAACTCTTCTTGATTTACATTTAATCCAATTCCGATAATAGCATGATTAACTTTTGAATTATTTATTGAGTTTTCAATTAAAATTCCACAAATTTTATGATTTGCTGACAAAATGTCGTTGGGCCATTTGACAGTTAATTTTTCAGGAATATAATATCTTAACACATTATATAAAGCTATAGAAATACTATAATTCAAATAAAATTGTTGCCCAACTTTTAAATTCTTAAATTCAACTAAAATACTGAATGTTAAATTTTTACCTTTTTCGGACGTCCAGGTATTATCAAGTTGTCCTTTACCTTTGGTTTGATTATCAGTAACAATAACTGTCCAATTTTCAACAGTGGTCTGCTTTACTAAACCCTTTAAATACGAATTTGTTGAATCTATGGCATTAAGTTTGACTATCTTCATTTAGGAGAGTTATATTATTACAAATATAACACTTCAATAATGATAAAATTAATACATTTGCATAGAAATTTAAAGGTATTTAATGACGAAACAAAAGGTAAGTGCTGATCAGTTGATTACTGAGGTAATTAAAGGAATAGAAAAAGTTAAAGGACAAAAAATCAGCATTTTAGATTTGAGGGAAATTGAAAATACAGCATGTGATTACTTTATTATTTGTGAAGGAACTTCAAATACACAGGTCAATGCAATTTCAGGTTCAGTTCAAAAAACTGTAAGTAAAGCGATACAAGATAAACCTTGGCATGTTGAAGGTGAAGCGAATGCTGAATGGATTTTATTAGATTACGTGAATGTAGTTGTACATATTTTCCAAAAACAAATTAGAGAGTATTATGACATTGAAGGTTTATGGGGTGATGCTAATATTACAATTATAGAAACTGCTAAAACAGTATAACAATTTATAGAAATAGGAAGATGAGTAAAGATAAAAAGAATAACAAACCACTTAAAGAGTTTAAATTTAAATTCAATTTTTATTGGATTTATGGAATTCTATTTGCATTAATTATTGGATATCAGTTTTTAAATAGTTCAGATTTAGCTACAAGTAAACTATCGAGTAATGAATTTAAGAAAATTCTTAAAGATAATGATATTAAAGAAATTCTTATTGTTAATGATGATTATGCCCATGTCTTTATTAAAGATGATGCTTTAGAAAAGGAAGAGCATAAATCTAAGACAACGGGACCACTTTACAATAAGAAAAACCCACTGTACATTTATGATTTTGGTGATTTACAAAATTTTGAAAACGAATTAAATGCTGACAGGCTTGAATATAAATTAGACTTCGACAAAAATAATGCTAAGCAAACCAGTATTTGGGATGGCATTTTTATGTGGTTACCATTTATATTTATTATTGCTATTTGGATATTTATCATGCGTCGTATGTCAGGTGCCGGAGGTGGTGGTGGTCCGGGTGGGCAAATATTTAATATCGGTAAATCAAAAGCCAAATTATTTGATCAAGATCAAAAAGTACAAACTTCATTTAAAGATGTTGCAGGCTTAGAAGGTGCAAAAGAAGAAGTTCAAGAAATAGTTGATTTTCTAAAAAATCCTGATAAATACACAAAATTAGGAGGTAAAATTCCTAAAGGAGCCTTATTGGTTGGTCCTCCAGGAACAGGTAAAACCCTATTGGCTAAAGCTGTTGCCGGTGAAGCGAAAGTGCCTTTCTTTTCATTGTCAGGGTCTGACTTTGTCGAAATGTTTGTAGGTGTAGGTGCATCACGTGTACGTGACCTGTTTAAACAAGCTGCGCAAAAATCACCATCAATAATTTTTATTGATGAGATAGATGCTATTGGTAGAGCCAGAGGAAGAAATAATATTACCGGTGGTAATGATGAACGTGAAAACACATTGAATCAATTACTTACTGAAATGGATGGATTTGGAACTGATACTAATGTAATTGTATTAGCTGCAACCAACCGAGCAGATGTTTTAGATAAAGCTTTAATGCGTGCCGGAAGGTTTGACAGACAAATTTATGTTGATTTACCTGATATGAATGAAAGAAGAGAAATTTTTGAAGTTCATAAAAAACCTTTAAAATTAGCAAAAGATGTCGATATAGATTTTTTAGCCAAACAAACACCAGGTTTTTCAGGTGCTGATATCGCTAATGTATGTAATGAAGCTGCTTTAATTGCAGCAAGAAAAGGTAAAAATGCTGTATATCATCAAGATTTTTTAGATGCGGTAGATAGAATAGTTGGTGGTTTAGAAAAGAAAAATAAAATCATCACTCAAAAAGAAAAAAGAACCATTGCATTTCATGAGGCTGGTCACGCTACCGTTAGTTGGATGCTTGAACATGCTGCACCACTGGTTAAAGTAACTATTGTGCCTAGAGGTCAATCTTTAGGTGCTGCGTGGTATTTACCGGAAGAAAGAATGATTGTTCAAACCGAACAAATGTTAGATGAAATGTGTGCTACTTTAGGTGGTAGAGCGGCGGAAAAAATTATTTTTAATAAAATTTCTACAGGTGCATTAAGCGATTTAGAAAAAATTACCAAACAAGCTCGTGCTATGATTACAGTATATGGTTTAAGTGAAAAAATAGGTAATATTACTTATTATGACTCTTCTGGGCAATCAGAATACACTTTTACTAAACCTTATAGTGAAGAAACTGCGCAACTTATAGATAAAGAAATTTCTTTGCTCATAGAAACCCAATATCAACGTGCACAAAAAATTCTTAAAAAACATAAAAAAGAGTTGATCGTATTAGCAGAGTTATTACTCGAAAAAGAAGTGCTTTTTAGTGAAGACTTGGTAAAGATTTTTGGAGAAAGACCTTTTGTTAAAGAACCGTTAGTAGTTAAAAAAGAAACCAAATCAACTGGAAAGGAGAAAAAAACTAACAAAGAGACTACAACTGAAGTTCAAAAAGATGTAAACAATGAGGGCGAGATTTCAACAGAATTCGCTTAATTTTCTTTATTTTTTTACTTTTGAGAAACTCATAGTAAATTAATGAATCTCTTAAAAAAGTTATTCCAACAAAAACATGTTGTTGATGAACCTTTAGATATAATTCTGCCTGATTTTTCTGATCTTCCGTTAGATGATTCTTTTGTTCAGAATTTTATTCAAAGGGGCGGTAAGTTCCTTTATTGCACACATCAAGAAGATGTAAATCAGAACCTTCTACATATTATTAATGAAAATCATTGGGAAAAAGTGGTTTGCATTAATGATGATCTAAAAAAGGTTTTAACAATTATCGAAACTGAAAGTACTTCTGAAATTAATAACGATTATCCCTTTTTTACCAATTGTGAACATTTAATTTCTCAAGATGGAAGTATTTTATTTTCATCTGAGCAACTCCGCGAAAAAAAGATAATTGATTTACCTGAACATTTTATAGTAATTGCCAAAACTAGTCAGTTGGTTAGAAATAAAAGTGAAAGCTTAATGGGGTTAAAAAAAACGTACCATAAAGGTTTTCCAACCAATATAAGTTCTATAAAAAGTTATATCCCTGAAAGAGTTGATGAAGACTTTTTAAACTTCGGTAATAATAATGCAAAAAGTTTATATTTGCTATTATTAGAAGATTTATAAAATGCGAGAACTTCTTGTAAGGGCAATATCTGGTCTAATTTATATTAGCATAATAATTGGTTCTATTTTGTATTCAAAAGAATCATTTTACCTTACTTTTTACATACTGATGTTATTATGTTTATATGAGTTAAAAATAATGATAAAACTAAGCTATAAATGGACATTTGTAGTCGCCACTTTATTATATTTTAGATTTTCTAATTTACCTGTATTAGATTTTAAATATTTTCAATTTTTTTTAATTGCAAGCATATTTGTTCCTTTTATTTATCAAGTTTTTAAATCTAAAGTTAGTTTAACATCAAGTAAATTAGGTCATTATTTATTAGCAATAGCCTATATTGCTATACCTTTTACATTATTAACCCAAATACCATTTATAAGTTCCACCTATTATCCAAAAATAATCATTGGTATCTTTATATTGACATGGATTACTGATACTTTCGCCTATATAGTTGGTAGTACATTAGGTAGAATAAAATTATACGAAAAAGTTTCGCCGAATAAAACAGTTGAAGGCGCGATAGGTGGCTTAGTTGCTGCATTAATAGGTTCCTATTTTATATCAAAATATGTTACGTCATTGTCTCTTACAAACTGGATAGTCATTGCATTTATAGTTGCTGTTTTTGGACTTTTAGGCGACTTAATTGAGTCTAAATTTAAAAGAGAAGCCGGGGTGAAAGACAGTAGTAATCTTATTCCTGGCCATGGAGGGTTTTTAGATAGATTAGACAGTATTATTTTTGCTGCGCCTTTTGTTTATGTATATTTACATATAATTTAATTTAAATATTAATGTTTCTATGTGTTCATGCTTATTGTCAATTATGGTCGGATATAACATTATACAAACTTAATTTTTAAAATAATAAGAAAGATATAAATGTTTCATAAAGAAGGATATACCATTATTATAATCTCAATGATTATTTTAGTATTGCTAGTTTTCTTAACGGATGCTTTTATAGATATTGAATGGCTCAGAAAACTAATCATGATAATTTCGGCGCTGTTTTACGTTTTGATTCTTCAGTTTTTTAGAAACCCAAAGCGAAATACTATAGAAAATATTCATCAAATTATCGCACCCGCAGATGGTAAAATAGTTGTAATTGAAGAAGTTGTAGAAAAAGAATTTTTTAAAGATAAACGCAGGCAAATATCAATTTTTATGTCACCATTAAATGTACATGTAACAAGATATCCTTTAAGCGGAAAAATTATTTTTAGCAAGTATCATCCGGGGAAATATTTAGTTGCTTGGCATCCAAAATCTTCTGAGGAAAATGAAAGAACGACTATTGTTGTAGAAAATAATATAGTTGGTAAAATTATGTATAGACAAATTGCAGGAGCAATTGCCAGACGTATTGTCAATTACGCAACGGAAAACGAAAAGGTTGTTCAAGGTACTGATGCCGGTTTTATAAAATTTGGATCAAGAATTGATATTTTTTTACCTTTAGATATGAAAGTGAATGTATCACTTAATGACAAATCAATTGGAGGAGAGACTGTAATTGCCGAATATAATGCAAAAGCTTGATAAACGATTTGAAATAGCATTTGAGATAGCCTCAGCTATGACTCAAAAATTACCACCTGATACTATGCTTAAATTTTATGCATATTACAAATTGGCAACCAAAGGTAAAACCTACTCAACACCATCGGGTGAAAGTCAGCTAAGAAATGCTTTTAAACTAAATGCTGTATTTCAATTAAATGACTTAAGTGAAAATGAAGCTAAAGAAAAATACATAGAATTAGTAGAAAATATAACCCATAAAAAAATTCCTTAATATGACTCTTTTAAAAAAAACCAGTCTTTTTTTATTAACAATAATATTTAGTTTAATTATTTTCTCTTGTAAAAAAGAGGTTAAAAAAGAACCTGCCCAATTTTCTATTGAACAAAAAACTATAACTGTTAAATGGACAGGTTATAAAACTACTGATAAAGTAGCAGTCAACGGTCAGTTTAAAGAAATTAATATAACCAATGGTAAAAGTAGTGCTACCGCTATTGAGGCTTTAAATGGTGTAAAGTTTAGCATTCCTATTAGTAGTTTATTTTCTAATGATAACCTTCGTGATAATAACTTAAAACAATTATTTTTTGGTGTAATGGACGCAACACTTTCATTAACCGGAACCTTAAACTTAAACGATGATGGTACCGGAAATATAGATCTATTAATGAATGGTGTACAACAAAAAATACCTGTAACTTATATTGCTAGTGGACAATTGATAGAAATTAATGGCACAATGAACTTAGATGATTGGCATACACAATCTGCATTAGCTTCTTTAAATAAAGTCTGTTTTGGTTTGCACAAAGGTGCCGATGGTATAAGTAAAACCTGGAATGAAGTTTCAATTAGTGCAGCAATCTATTTAAGCAAAAAGTGATTAGTAATTTCAGTGGCAAACGGTAAATAACAAAACATTGGTTAGATTTAATATTCGGCAACAAATTGTTGTACTAATAAGCTTATCTTTTTTCCTGTAGCTTTTGCAGCTTTTTGTACGGCTTCATGCGAAACCTCTTCAATACTACCTTCTATACCTAAATCTGTTATTACAGAAATACCCAGACAGTCCATATTCATATGTTTAGCAACAATTACTTCAGGCACTGTACTCATACCAACTGCATCAGCTCCCATTAGTTTTACCATTTTATATTCGGCAGGAGTTTCAAAAGTAGGCCCTGACAAGCTTAAATAAATACCTTGCTGTACAGCAATATTCTGTTGTTTTGCTACCTCTTTAAATTTAGCAATCATTTTTAAATTATAAGGTTCATGCATATCTACAAATCGAGGTCCAAAACGCTCATCATTTTCTCCTCGTAAAGGGTGATCTGGTATCATATTTATATGATCTGTTATAACCATAATATCACCAACCTTAAACTGAGGGTTTACACCACCACAAGCATTAGAAACAATTAATTTTTCAGCGCCTAAAAATTTGAATACGCGTACAGGAAAAGTAGCTTCTTGTAAAGACCAACCTTCATAATAATGAAATCTCCCTTGTAAGGCAATTACTTTTTTATCGGCAATAGTTCCAAAAATTAAATTACCTGAATGCCCTTTTACAGTTGACACTGGAAAATTTGGAATTTCAGCATAAGGAATACTTAATTCTACTGTAATATCATCTACTAAACTTCCAAGACCTGTACCGAGAATAATTCCAAAATCAGGATTACTAAATCCTTTTTTCTGTAAATAACTAACTGTTTCTTGAACTTTGTTCCACATATTTTTTTATCAATTTATTAAAATCTATTTGATGAGCTATAAAATCGGTTTCTATTGGAAGATAATAAAAATTATCTTTTCCGGTAAAACTCCGCACATAATCTTTTTCAGTTGTTAAAATCAGTCCTGAAGCCTTAGGGTTGTCTTTATTAATTTTTGAGTACCTTTTATTAATTTTTAAATAATCCTTTTCAGTAAAATTATGATGATCTGTAAATTTTATATGATGATATTTACTATCTATTTTATCTAAAAATGTTGTCAGAGGTTCTGTATTAGCAATACCGGTTACCAATACAACCTCAAAATTTGGCAATTCTTTAAGTGGTAATTTAATTTCTTTACCAATAATTTCTTTACCATATTTTATAGTAGAAAAGAATACTGTTTGATGTAATTCTACTTTTAATTTTTTTGTAATTTCAAATTGTTGTTGTTCATTTAATTCATTTGGGCATTTAGTAACTATAATAATTTGTGCTCTGTCAGCACCATTAATTTTTTCCCTTAAATTACCAGAGGGTAACATTTTATCATCAACATATAAATTATCATAAGAGGTTAATAAAATATTTAAGCCTGATTCTACTTTCCTATGCTGATATGCATCATCTAACAAAATAACATCAGGAGCATCTTTTATTTTTGAAAGTTGAGTAATACCATTAACTCTATCAGCATCTACAGCTACAATTACATTACTAAATTTAGTATAGTATTGCATGGGTTCATCTCCTATATCAGAAGCAGTAGTCATTACATCTGCAATTTTAAATCCTTTCGTATTACGCTTATAGCCCCTACTGAGTATAGCAACCTTATATTTATCCTGTAAAAGGCGAACTAAATATTCAACTAGGGGTGTTTTACCTGTACCACCTACACTTAAATTACCTACAACAATGGTTGGAATATCAAAACTCGTTGATTTTAAGATACCTTTATTGTAAAAAATATTTCTGGCAGAAGTGATTTCACCATATAAAATAGAAAAGGGGTATAGTATTTTTCGTAATATATTCACGATAACGAAAGTACAAAATAGTAATTAATACGATACATTTTCAACAATCTCTAAACCATAACCTATAATACCTACACGTTTTTTAATGTGTTTGCCATTAGTAATCAATCTAAGTTTTGAAATTTTCAAATCGTGTAGAATCTGTGCTCCAATACCAAAATCTTTATCATCTAATTTAATTTTTGGCACTTTGGCTTTATTTTCATGCTGTAACTCTTTTATTAATGATAGTCTATGAACTAAATTAAATGACTGATTTTCTTGATTGATAAACACTATAGCTCCTTTACCACTATCTTTAATCATCTGAAACATCTTACTAAAACTATCATCTGGTTTATTGGTTAATAATCTAATAATATCATTATTAATTAGTGTTGAGTTTACTCGTACTAACACAGGTTCATCTTCTTCCCAATCTCCATTCGTTAAAGCTAAGTGTACTTGATTGTTAGTAGTTTGTTTATAGGCTCTTAATCGAAAATCGCCAAAGCGTGTTTTTAAATCAAAATCTTCTACTTTTTCAATTAGAGAATCATGTTGCATTCTATAGGCAACCAAATCTTCAATAGAAATAATTTTCAAATCGAATTTTTTTGCTACTTCTACAAGTTGAGGCAACCTTGCCATTGATCCATTTTCATTTAATATTTCAACAAGAATTCCAGCCGGTTTAAAGCCTGCCAGTCTAGCCAAATCTACTGCTGCTTCTGTGTGCCCAGTTCGTCTTAAGACACCACCATTTTTAGCTCTTAAAGGAAAAATGTGCCCAGGCCTTCCTAGGTTATGAGGTTTTGTGTCATCATTGACTAATGCTTTGATTGTTTTAGCTCTATCTTGTACAGAAATTCCCGTTGTACATCCATGACCAATAAGGTCAACTGATACAGTAAACTGCGTTTGGTGTAAGACAGTATTGTTTTGCACCATCATATTTAAATCTAATGTTTTAGATCTACTCTCAGTAATTGGCGCACAGATAAGACCTCTACCTTGAGATGACATAAAGTTTATCATTTCAGGTGTAACAGCTTCGGCAGCGGCAATAAAATCGCCCTCATTTTCTCTATCTTCATCATCAACTACTATGACCATTCTACCGTTTTTAATATCGGTAATAGCCTCTTTAATTGTATTGAGTTGTAAGGTGTTTGATTTTGTTGAAATCATTATTTTATAGAATTTGATTCTTTAATTTTAAATACTTTTTTGAAAAAATTGGTTATAGGTTGTAAAAAAACATCAATATTAAAAATACCTTTATCTTTAGTTGCTCTTATCATTAATAAAAACCCTAAAGGCAATAAGACAATAGTCGATAACCAACCTCCTAAAGAAGCAGTTATTGTACTTGAATGTGCCATGTTTTTACCAAAGGTAGAAATGAAAAAATAAATAACAAAAACAATAATTGCCATTATCATTGGAAAACCAAAACCACCTTTTCTTATAATAGACCCCAAAGGAGCTCCAATAAAAAATAATACTAGGCAAGCTATTGAAAATGCCAATCGTCTATGAAATTCTACATTATAGACATTTAAAAATTTTTGTTTATTTTTTAATCCTTTTCTAAAGCCCTTAACATCTTCTAGTGATCTTTTAGAAATTCCAATCGCATTATTTATCACTTTAATTTTATTTATTGAATCAAAATTTTCTAATATGTTTTTGTTAATATTATTGAAATCAGTAGAATCTTTATTCAACGTTTTAAATCCTGCCCTACTAATAAAGTTTTTAGCCTTTGTTGCTATAAATTCATCATATGGCAGTTTTAATGAATCTGTATAATATTTTAACTGCTTTAAACTGAGCATTTCTCTATCTTCTTTATAATCTCTAGCATCCATATTACCCATCACAGAAATATCAATATTTACAACATATTCATCAAAACTAGCCTTAGTAGCAGGCATATTTTGTTGTTGATTATATGATCTTTTATTTTTACTTAGCTCTTCAAAGTGGTATCCATCATTTAACACTAAGGTCATATACTTACTTCCTTCCTCATTTGTTATTTTACCACTTTTAGCTGTTATTACTTTAGTATTTGCTTTACCTTTATTCAAATCGTAATAAATAAGTACGTCTTTTAACAGGTTGTCATCCTTCCCGTATTTTTCAGCAAATTTGATACTATACCCTGGAATTTCTGTATTAAAAGTACCGGGCATCAATGCTAAAGCTGGTTGAGTTTTCTGCATATCTACAAGCATATTCTTAAACTTGAAAGCCGCTCTTGGAAATGCATAATTTAAGAATAAAAAGTTCAATCCGCTCAATACTATCATTAAAATTACCAATGGTCTTATAAAACGTTGTAACGATATACCTGCTGACTTTACAGCCGCAAATTCATAGTTTTCTGACAAGGTTCCTAACGCCATTATTGAAGATAATAATATCGCAATAGGTAATGCAAGCGGAACTTGCATTTGTGCTAAATAGCCCAAAAACTTAAATATATGACCAAGCCCGATGCCTTTACCTGCTATTTTATCAAACTGAAGCCATAACATTTGCATTACCAGCACAAACAGAATGATAAAAAATGTGGCTAAAAAAGGAATTAAAAAACTTTTGAGAATATATTTATTTAATATTTTCACTCGTTTAAATTTTGATAATCCATTTGATTATATGGTAATTATAAATACAAAAATTTTGAAGTTATCAGGATAATACTTCAATTTGTAAATATTTCAATCCTATTTTATTACAGTTTATTAATAATGTACCCTTTCTTTTTATATTTGTCTTCATCAAATAAAAACAACTTCCCAGACAATGGTTGATTGGTTTTAAATTGAGTAATTGTCAATGTAGTTACTGTACTATTATTACCTGTTTCAATTAATCGATAGATATGATTTGTTTTTGTATCAACACCTAATAATACATTACTTATTTCAGAATTACTATCTATAGGAATCAATTTAACATATTGAATTTTTCTGCCATTTATATCTTGTAATTTATCCCAACTATAGGTAAAACCATTTTTATAAAATGAGAAAAATTTTGAAGGTGTAAGTGTACTTGAGTCTTCAATATCAACATCAGAAATATTTACTTCTTCATCTTCAGAGATTATAGAATAAACCTTTTTACCATCATACATCTGATTAACTCCTAAAAAATTTACACTATACAAATCGCCTTTCATAGTTACATCTCCTCTTGTCTCTTGATGTACATTCTCTTCATTATTATCTAATTTATATTTAAATTCAACATAAATATTTTCATAGGTATTCATTTTTTTTGACACCTCATCTAATAATTTTTTGGCTTTTGCTTCACTTTGAGCTAATGATACTGAGCTTACCAAAACTGCAACTAATAATAAAATAACTTTTTTCATCTTAATTAATTTGTTCATTTTTTAATAATTCTTCTAGTGCCAACACATCGGTTACTAATACTTGACGTGCTTTACTTCCTTCAAAAGGGCCAACAATACCTGCCGCTTCTAACTGGTCAATAATTCTTCCAGCTCTATTATATCCTAATTTTAGTTTTCGTTGTAGTAAAGATGCTGATCCTTGTTGTGCATTTACAATAACATAAGCTGCATCACCAAACAAAGCATCTCTATCTGCAATATCAATATCAAGACCTGTGCCACTTTCTTCGCCAACATATTCAGGTAAAATATGTGCACTGGCATAAGCGCGTTGTGAACCAATAAAATCAGTAATTCTATCTACTTCAGGTGTATCAACAAAGGCACATTGTAGTCTTGTCAATTCATTACCTGTTGATATTAACATATCACCTTTACCAATTAATTGATCAGCTCCTTGTGCATCTAGAATAGTTCTTGAATCAATTTTAGAAGTTACTCTAAATGCCACTCTAACTGGGAAGTTTGCTTTAATAATACCTGTAATCACATTAACTGATGGGCGTTGAGTTGCTACAATTAAATGAATACCTACAGCTCTAGCGAGTTGCGCTAAACGTGCAATTGGCGTTTCTACTTCTTTACCTGTTGTCATAATAAGATCAGCAAATTCATCGATTACCAATACTATATATGGTAAAAATTTATGTCCGTTTTCAGGATTCAATTTTCTGGATTTAAACTTTACGTTATATTCTTTAATATTTCTAACATAGGCATCTTTAAGCATATCATAACGGTTGTCCATTTCAATACACAATGAGTTTAATGTATTGATAACTTTAGTAGTATCTGTAATAATAGCTTCTTCAGAATCAGGTAGTTTTGCTAAATAATGACGCTCAATTTTATTAAAAAGGGTCAATTCTACTTTTTTAGGGTCGACCAATACAAATTTAACTTCAGCAGGATGTTTTTTATATAGTAAGGAAGCCAATACAGCATTGAGTCCAACTGATTTTCCTTGTCCTGTTGCACCTGCCATCAATAAATGAGGCATTTTAGCTAAATCAATTACAAAAGTTTCATTTGAAATGGTTTTACCTAATGCTAAGGGCAACTCCATTTTGGTATTCTGAAATTTTTGTGTAGATAACACAGATTTCATAGAAACAATAGTAGGTTTTTTATTTGGAACTTCAATACCAATAGTCCCTTTACCAGGAATTGGTGCAATAATACGAATGCCTAAAGCTGCCAATGACAATGCTATATCATCTTCAAGATTCTTTATTTTAGAAATCCGCACACCCGCTTCTGGTACTATTTCATATAATGTGACTGTTGGACCAATAGTTGCTTTGATACTTGCGATTCCTATTTTGTAATTACTTAGTGTATCAACTATCTTGTCTTTATTGACTTCTAATTCTTCTTTATCAATTGTGATATTTTCATTATCATAGTCTTTTAATAAGTCTAGAGTCGGGAATTTATATTCAGACAATTCTAAGGTAGGGTCAAACTCGCCAAAATCTTCAACCAATTTATTAGAAAGGTTTTCAACTAAATGGTCCTCTTCAAATATTTTTTCAACTTCAATCTCTACTTCTTCATGCGGTGTTGTGTCAACTTTAATCTCTAGTTCTTTTTTTACAACTGGTTTATTTTCTTGTTTAGTGGTAATTTTTTCATCTAAAGAAAGTTCTAATTCAGAATTTGGTTTTTCATGAATCGTTTCAGAAATATAACCTCCATCAGTTACATCATCTACTTCTGATTGATTTGCTCCCTTTTTTATCTTTTTAGGTAGCGCCGCCTTTAACACTTCAGATGTCAATTTAAATTTAGATATAGTATATGCCAATAAGGTAAATAATAAAATTAAAAATACACCTGTTTTACCCAAAAAATCATTTAAAAAATCATTTATTTCATAGCCAATAATACCAGAAAATAATGAATAGTCTGATACAAAAAAACCAATTGCCAATGCAGACCAAATCATTATAAGCACACTCAAAAACCAAGATTTTCTTAAAGGTTTGAAAGGTAGATTAAACACTAAAAAAATTCCTGTAAAGAATATTAAAATAGGAATGATAAATGAAGCGATACCAAAACCTTTATAAATAAAAAAGTGACTAATCTTAGCGCCAATTTTACCCAATAAATTTTTAGAATCTACAACCCTATCTGTAAACAAATCTAATTGACTTTGATCTGCTTTCCAATGTATAAAAAAAGACACGAAAGACACTAGCATAAAAACAGCAAACAATACCAAAAACACACCAAAAACTAGGTGTGTTTGCTTATTTTTAAAAAAACCAACAATGCGATTTTTTTTAACTTTAGATTTTGTTGTTGTTTTCTTTGCCATTAATAATAACTATAACTCAGCAAAAATACACAAAAATATAAGAGATGACCAGCTTGTAGTAAAAGATTAAGAAATTTTTGGGAGGTATATAATTAAACCAATAACTATAGCAATAATTGCTACAAAGATGACTGCTCCGGCAGAAATATCTTTAATAAAACCTATTTTTTTATGATAATCAGGGTGAGTAAAATCAGACAACTTTTCAATGCCTGTATTTAATCCTTCAGCGGTCATAACTAAACCAATAGCCAATAATTGAAACATCCACTCAATAGCAGATATATTGAATATAAAACCTACAATAGTCATTATAATTGCAATACTAAATTGCACCATAATACTAGGTTCTGTAGTAATTAATAACCAAGCACCTCTTAGAGCAAATTTAAGGCTTCTTATTCTGCCCTGTAAAAAACTATCATTGGGGTTTTTCATCTATTCATCAAACAATGCTTCAAGAGCGGCTTTGTAATTTGGTTCGTCAACTATCTCACCAACTTGCTCTGTATATAATACCTTACCTGATTCATCTAAAACAATGACCGCTCTTGAATGTAAATTGGCTAATGGGCCGTCAACAATTTGTAAACCGTAGTTTTTACCAAAATCTCCAGTAGCGAAATCTGATAGGTTAATAACCTTATCAATTCCTTCAGCACCACAAAAACGTGCTTGCGCAAAAGGTAGGTCTCTAGAAATACAAAGTACCATTGTATTATCTAATTCAGCTGCTTCTTGATTAAACTGTCTTACTGATGCTGCACAAGTGCCAGTATCTATACTGGGGAAAATATTTAAAATAACTTTAGAGCCTTTATAATCTGATAAACTTGATTTTGATAGATCATTTTTTACCAAGGTAAAATCAGGTGCCTGTGTACCCACTTTCGGTAATTCATTACTAGTGTGGATCGTATTCCCTTTTAATGTTATTGTTGCCATAATTTTATAGTATTTATTCTATTCAAAAATACATTAAAAATAAAAACTCTTTAACTATTTTGAAAGTTTTTATCAGTATGTTAGTCTAAAATAATAAAATAGTGATTCTTAGTTTTAACAAAACCTTTTATCTAATTCTTTATTCGTTTATTAAATTTATTTATTTTTACAAAAAATCATTAAACAATACGCTTCGGCACTAATATTGATACTATCTTAACAAGTGAAAATAAAAAGTTACATACAATTAATCTCATTGCTATTATTTATAGCTCTTTCAACACAATTGTTTTCGCAGGAAAATACATCTAAAAAAACAACTTCTCTTTTTTTAGATAGTCAGAAAGAAATAAAACCATTGAATCTAACTCTGGTTGATACAACAGCTAAAAATTCTATTCTTAATTTTAAACCTAAGAAAATATTTTTTGGACTAGAGCCAATAGCAAATAAGTATTTCGACCCTTTTAATTCTAATAAAAAAAGAGCAATTAATTTTATGTCTCAAACAAATAAAGAAGACTCTGATATTTTGACTAAAAAATACTTTAATGGAAAAGATATTAGTAATGTAAAACTTACTAGTGATTTTAATTTAGGCACTTTACACAGTACATCTGAATCTGTTAGAATTGAGGTTCGTGATCATAGTTTAGTGGATGGAGATCGAATAAAAATATATGTAAATGAACAGATTATTAATTCTAATATCATGTTGAACGGACTGTACACGATTATATATATAGATTTAAAAAAAGGGTATAACCGAATTGATATTGAAGCTATCAATGAAGGCTATTCTGGCCCTAATACTGCTCAGCTAAATGTATATGATGAGAAAGGTGTGTTGCTTTCTTCACAAGACTGGAATATTTTAACCGGACAAAGAGCCACACTAGGCGTTGTAAGAAATTGAGTTCTTTTGAATTTATTTTTTACTAAAACTCATATAAATAGTTTACTATGAAAAACATTTTTTTACCTTATTTGTTAATCATATTTCTTTCTAGTTGTGCTTCTACAGAAAAATATAACCAACAAATCAATAAACTACATAGCCCGAAAGAACTTCGTAATGATGTTGATTATGCCCATAGAAAGTTAAAAAAATTACATCCTGATTTATATTGGTATATTAGTAAAGATGTCTTAAATAAAAAATTTAGTACATTAAAAAATAATCTAGACAAACCTATGTCTAGTAAAGATTTTTACAAACAATTAGCCCCAGTCATTGCTAGTATAAAACAAGGGCATACAGCAATTTATCCTCCATATAAAAGAAAAACAAAAAAAGAGAAAAAGGAGAAAAAGAAGAGTATGAATCCGTTCAAACCCTTAAATATCCAAAACATTGGTACTAAACTATTTATTAAAAAAAATTATGGAAAGGATAGTACACTTATTGTTGGTTCAGAAATACTGAGTATAAACAATGAAAGTGTTCAAGACTTAATTAAATCTTTTCAGAACTTAAGTACTGGCGATGGCAATAACAAAACTTTTATCCCAAATATTACAAGTCGTCATTTTGGTGGTTATTACCTAAATACTCATAAATTGAATGATAGTATACTGATAACACTTAAAAAAAATGACAGTATTTATTCTCGTTATTTATATGCAAAAAACATAAAAAAAGATATTAAAGACACAACCAAGCAAAAGATTAGTAGATTAGAAAAAAAAATAGTTAAAAAGAAAAAGAAAAAAAATAAAGCTTGGAAGTATACCTATGGATATAATAATTACACAAAAGAAAAAACTAGAAACTTTGAATTTATAAAGCCTGATTCTTCTCTAACAATTTCTTACATGAAAATTCGCGGCTTTAAAAATGGCGGTTACAAAAAGTTTTATAAAGAAAGTTTTTTAAAAATAGATTCAGCTAATAGTAATCATTTAATAATTGATTTAAGAGATAATCTTGGAGGAAGATTAGGAGAGATAGATGAGCTCTACTCTTACTTAACTGATAAAGAATATGTTTTTATTGAAGATTCAAAAATGACAAAAAAGTCAAGTTTTATTTATCCGAGAATACATTCTAAATCTTGGTTACAAAAATCTTTGGCCACATTATTATATCCGGCAATTATAATATATCAAGGTTTTAAAGTTAAAAAGAAAGAAGGAAACCCTTACTTTAGATTTAAACAATCAAAAGCAAGAATGCCTAAACCAAATAATTATAAAGGCAATATTTATGTGCTCATAAACGGTACGAGTTTTTCTGCAAGTAGTATACTATCTACACATTTAAAAGCAACTGAGCGAGCCACTTTTGTAGGAGAAGAGACTGGTGGTGCTTATAATGGAACAGTTGCCGGCTTATTTGCATCTATTGAACTTCCTAATTCTAAAGTGAAAATGAGAATTGGCTTAATGACTATAAAAACACCTTACAGTATCAGTCCAGATGGATTTGGTATTAAACCTGATGTTTATATTCCAACTACTACATTAGATAAAGATGAACAATTAGAATGGGTTATTAATGATATCCAAAATAACCTAAGACAAATTACCAGTCAATAATTTTTAAGCCTTTATTCTCTAAAAAAACATTCGTTTTACTAAAATGTGAATTTCCAAACCAAAATCCTCTATTTGCACTTAATGGTGAAGGATGCCCGCTGGTTAAAATATAATGTTTTGAGCTATCAATTTTCGCCCCTTTTTTCTTTGCATAGCCTCCCCAAAGTAAAAAAATTACATTTTCTTTATCTTGAGAAATTTGTGATATTACTGCGTCTGTAAAAATTTCCCAGCCTTTATTTTGATGAGACCCTGCTTGATGCGCTCTTACAGTTAATGTAGCATTTAACAATAATACGCCTTGTTTTGCCCAACGTTCTAAATTACCATTATTTGGCATCTGTTTCCCTAAATCAGTCTTAATCTCTTTAAAAATATTCTGTAATGATGGAGGCTTATCCATATCATCATTGACTGAAAAGCATAAACCATTTGCTTGTCCCACTCCATGATAAGGGTCTTGACCAATAATAACAACTTTTAAATCATCAAAAGAACAATAATCAAAGGCTGAAAATATCTTATTCCCTTTCGGAAAACATTTATACTGTTGATATTCTGTTTTTACAAAACCAATCAACTTATTGAAATATTCTTTTTCAAATTCTTTATACAAAACAGATTTCCAACTTTCTACAATATTTACATTCATATTATTTATTAAAATAGTTACTTTGCAACTATGAGGTCATTTAAAAAATAATAATCACTTTAAATATTTATAATTTTTCAAAAATCTCAGCACATCAAATATACAATTTTGGACAGTAATATTTCAAAAAAAACACTGAACGATTTAGAGTTCAATACCATTCTTAATAGTATTGCAAACTACTGTAATACTAATTTAGGTAAGGATGCAGTACTACAAATTGAACCTATTACAAATAAAATTGACTTATTACAGCAATTACATCAAACCAATGAGTATTTAGCGTCTTTTGAAAATGAAAATAAAATACCCAACCATCATTTTGAAGAAATAACTAATGAAATTCATATATTAAGTATTGAAGGTAGTTTTTTAGAAGCTACATCATTTCAAAGTATTGCTACCATTTCAGACACGGTGAATACTTTATTAAAATTCTTTAAAAAATTCGAAGAATATTATCTAACACTACATACTTTTTCAAAAGATATTGAATATACAAAAGTCATCATTGAAAAAATTGAAAAAATTATCAATCGTTTTGGTGAGGTAAAAGATAATGCTACTCCAGAGTTAAGGCTCATCCGAAAAGAAATCAATACAATAAGAGGACAAATTGGAACTAGCTTTACAAAAGCGCTAAATCATTATGCCAAACATGATTTTTTAGATGATATTAAAGAGTCTGTTGTTGACAATCAACGTGTATTAGCAGTACAAGCAATGCATAAACGAAAAGTAAAAGGTAGTATTTTAGGAAATTCTAAAACCGGAAGTATTGTTTTTATAGCTCCTGAAGCAACATTAAAGTTGAGTAGAGAGCTGCAAAATTTAGTTTATGAAGAAGAGCAAGAAATTGTTAGAGTTTTAAAAATACTCACTAATACTATCAGACCTTATGCTGATTTATTAAAACAATATCAATATTATTTAATAGCCATTGATATTCTTGCTGCTAAAGCAAACTATGCCCTACAAATAAATGGGCTGTTACCGAAAATCTCTGAACATAAAAAAGTTTTATTAAGAGATGCTTTCCATCCTATTCTATTAGAAAGTAATAAAAAACAACAGATTATAACAATACCACAAACGTTAGAATTAAATGAGAAACAGCAAATCATTGTTATATCTGGTCCTAATGCAGGTGGAAAAAGCATTACGTTAAAAACCATTGGATTATTACAGGTAATGATACAAAGCGGAATTCTAATTCCGGTGCACGAACGTAGTGAGGTACATTTTTTCGATACTATCCTTACTGATATTGGCGACAATCAATCAATTGAAAACCAATTAAGCACTTATAGTTATCGTTTAAAAAACATGCGTAATTTTTTAAGAAAGTGTAATGAAAACACACTATTTTTAATTGATGAGTTTGGTACTGGTAGTGATCCTGAATTAGGAGGTGCCTTAGCTGAAATATTTTTAGAAGAATTTTATAACAAAAATGCTTACGGTATTATCACAACCCATTATTCAAATTTAAAAGTGTTGGCAGACGAATTAGAAAATACTGCTAATGCCAATATGCAGTTTGATGAAAAAACATTAGAACCTTTATTTAAGTTATTTATCGGTCAAGCCGGAAGTTCTTTTACATTTGAAGTAGCACAAAAAAATGGTATTCCGTTTAGTATTATCAATAGAGCAAAAAAGAAAGTTGAACGTGGTAAAATTAGACTAGATAAAACCATTTCAAAACTTCAAAAGGAAAGTAACAAACTCAGAAGAGCATCTGAAAGTTTAGAAAACGAACAAAATAAAGCCAAACAATTTTCTGAAAGTCTATCAGAAAAAGAATTGAAAATTCAAGAAAAACTAGAAAATTTTCAAGAATTATATGATAACAATCAAAAAATGTTATCTCTTGGAAGGAAAATAAATGAATTATCAAATAACTATTTTCAAACCAATAATAAAAAGAAACTACTTGCTGATTTTATGAAGTGGATACTTATTGAAAAAAGTAAGTACGCTAAAAAGTATAAAATCGAATCTATATCAAAGGCAGTAAAAAAACAGCAAAAAACTAAGAGAATTGCAACTGAAAAAAAATTAGAAATTGTCAAAAGTGAAGTACTGAAAGAAGTAAAGAAAATTAGAAAACAGAAAAATACAGTAAAAAAAGAAGTTGAAAAAACCAACTCTAATTACAAATTCAAAGTAAACGATCGTGTGCGATTAATTGATGGTAAAGCGGTTGGTACTATAGATAAAATTGAAAAAAAAATTATTACTGTAAACTACGGATTATTTATCACTAAAGCCAACACTAAACAATTAGAATTGGTTGAAGCTGCAAAAAAATAATTGATTCATTTAATATTAATTAGCTAAGAATTACCTTCTTAAAATGTTAAAGTAAAATTAATTTCTTAAATTTAACGCAACAAAAAAACTATTTAATTAACTAAACACAATTTTAAATGAAGAAATTTTTAGCATTTTTGCTTCTTCTTTTATTCATTATTTTAGCATGGTTTGGATGGAAATGGTATAAAGAAACCGTTCTATGCTGTAATGATACTGTAGAAGAAACAATAGCACCCAAAGCCGTAAAGTACGGACCTTTGGTGTTTGATTGGAACTCTGGTAAAGCGATAACCAATGATCTTTGGCCAGACAAAAAAAATGAAATATTATCAGGTCTAGCTGATGGAAGAATTTTAAGAATTGTAGGTCCTTACTTTTCTGATGAAATCAACAATACCACTTTTGATGATTTAGGGTTAGCCAGAGCTGATGCCGTACGACAATTACTACTCGATTCTATTCCTGCTGATAAAATTGAAATTGCATCTAAACTAGCAAACTTTTTAGAAGATGCTAAAACAAAGCCATTTGGAGGTACTGTTTTAAACTGGATGACTAGAAATGAAAATATTCAAGAAATTGATAATAAGTCATTGATATATTTTCCTTATAATTCAACAAAAAAATTAGGGAATGCTAATATCAATGATCACTTAACTACTGTTGCCAAAAATTTAAAAGAAAATGATAAAACAGTAAGCTTAACAGGTCATACAGATAATAAAGTTGGGCATTGAGTGGTGATCTGCACAGGACTTA
>CAZHYX010000007.1:21614-23904 GCA_964536675.1 uncultured Flavobacteriaceae bacterium | reverse complement strand
CAATGCAAAAGAATGTAGCTGAATTATTACAGTCTAATAAATTTTTACAAAAAATACACCTTAAAGGTTGGGTACGTACTTTTAGAGCCAATCGTTTTATTGCGGTAAATGATGGTTCTAGTATTCATAATATACAATGTGTAATTGATTTTGAAAATACAGATGAAATTCTTTTAAAGCGTATCACAACTGGTGCGGCTATTGCCATTACAGGAATATTAGTTGAAAGTCAAGGTAAAGGGCAAACTGTTGAAGTTCAGGTTTCAGAAATAGAAATTTTAGGCGATTCAAATCCCGAAGAATACCCGATACAACCTAAAAAACACAGTTTTGAATTTTTACGTGAAAATGCTCATTTAAGAGTTAGAACCAATACTTTTAGCGCTGTAATGCGTGTACGTTCGGCCTTATCTTTTGCTGTACATAAATACTTTACTGAAAATGGGTTTTACAATTTTCACGCGCCAATCATTACAGGTTCTGATGCAGAAGGTGCCGGAGAAATGTTTAGAGTTTCTACACTTGACCCTAAAAATACACCAAAGAATGAAAACGGTGAAGTAGATTATAGTCAAGATTTTTTTGGTAAAGAAACCAATCTTACTGTTTCTGGTCAGTTAGAAGCTGAAACCTATGCTATGGCATTGACAAAAGTCTATACTTTCGGACCAACATTTAGAGCAGAAAATTCAAATACTACACGTCATCTAGCTGAATTTTGGATGATAGAACCAGAAGTTGCATTTATGGATTTAGATGGCAATATGGATTTAGCTGAAGATTTTATAAAAGGTGTTCTCAAGTACGTATTAGAAAACTGTAAAGATGATCTGGTATTTTTAGATGAACGTTTTACTAAAGAAGAAGGTACCAAACCTGCACAACAACGTAGTGAAATGTCATTATTAGAGAAATTAAATTTTGTTGTAGAAAATAACTTTAAACGTGTTACTTATACTGAAGCAATAAATATTTTAAGGAACTGTAAACCTAATAAAAAGAAGAAGTTTCAATATATAATTGATGAATGGGGTACAGACCTACAAAGTGAACATGAGCGCTATTTGGTAGAAAAACATTTTAAATGTCCTGTGATATTATTTGACTATCCTGCTAACATAAAAGCGTTTTATATGCGTTTAAATGATGACGGAAAAACGGTAAGAGCAATGGATGTTCTGTTTCCAGGAATTGGTGAAATTGTTGGGGGCTCACAACGTGAAGAACGTTATGATGTTTTGTTAGAAAAAATGAAAGCATTAGATATTGATGAAAAAGAATTATGGTGGTATTTAGATTTACGAAAATTCGGAACAGCAGTTCATTCAGGCTTCGGGTTAGGTTTTGAACGTTTGGTACAATTCACAACAGGCATGAATAATATTAGAGATGTAATACCATTTCCTAGAACACCACAAAATGCTGAATTTTAGTAGGTTAATCACAAAAAGAAATTCTCAGATTCTTTTTTCGTATCTTTAATAATCAAGAACTAATTAATGTTAAAACAAAGCTTACAATATAAATTATTACAAAAATTATCTCCTCAGCAAATTCAGCTGATGAAGTTAATTCAGTTACCAACACAGGCTTTTGAGCAAAAAGTAAAGCAGGAAATTGAAGAAAACCCTGCCTTAGACAGTGGTAAGGAAACTGATGATGATATTGATAATGATCTACAAAATGAATATGATGATAGTGGTACAGAAACTATTGAAACTGATGTAAATATTGACGAGTATTTAAGCGACGATGAAACACCTAGCTACAAATTACAAAGTAATAATTATAGTAGTGATGATGATGAAAAAAACATACCTTATGCTGCAGGTATCTCTTTTAATCAATATTTAAAAAGTCAGTTAAATACTTTTCGTTTAGACGAAAATGAACGACAAATTGCTGAATTTTTAGTAGGTAGTATTGATAGCAGTGGTTATATAAGAAGACCTCTTGAAGATATTGTTGATGATTTAGCTTTTTCTGAGAATATTTTTACAGAGGAAAAAGAAGTAAGAAAAATGTTAGGTTATGTACAGCAATTAGACCCTGCAGGAGTTGGTGCGCAAAGCCTCGAAGATTGTTTATTAATTCAGTTAAAACGAAAGCCTGAATCATTAAGTAGAAGTTTGGCAGTTTCAATTCTTGAAAAATCTTTTGAGTCTTTTGCTAAAAAACACTATAAAAAGCTCCTCCAAAAGTTTGATATTACGGAAAGTGAGTTAAAAGAGGCTATAAACGAAATTTCGAAACTAAACCCTAAACCAGGAGGTTCCTATTCTAGTAATAC
>CAZHYX010000007.1:0-21604 GCA_964536675.1 uncultured Flavobacteriaceae bacterium | reverse complement strand
GTTGAACAAATTGTACCTGACTTCTCCATTAGAATAGTTGAAGGTAAATTAGACTTAACATTAAATTCGCGTAATGCTCCTCAACTACACATTTCGTATGAATATAATAATATGTTAAAGGGTTATGCGGCCTCAAAAGACAAATCAAAATCACAAAAAGATGCCGTGATGTTCATTAAACAAAAGTTAGACGCTGCAAAATGGTTTATTGATGCTATAAAACAACGTCAACAAACTTTAATGTTAACTATGAATGCCATTATGCATCGTCAAAGGGAATATTTTTTAACAGGTGATGAACGGAAACTCAGACCAATGATTTTAAAAAATATTGCCGATAAAATCCATATGGATGTTTCAACTGTTTCTAGAGTTGCCAATAGTAAATATGTTGACACGCCTTATGGCACAAAGCTAATTAAGGAATTCTTTTCTGAATCAATGAAAAACGACCAAGGTGAAGATATTTCAACTAGAGAAATCAAAAAAATTCTACAAACAATTGTTGAAGCGGAAAATAAAAAAAAGCCATTAACTGATGATAAACTTTCTGTGTTACTAAAAGAAAAAGGATATTTAATTGCACGTAGAACTGTTGCAAAGTACAGAGAACAATTGAATATTCCCGTAGGTAGACTTCGTAAAGAACTGTAAATTTCTAGTATGAAGTTTTATAAATTTGTTTCTTATATTTTACATCCGGTACTTATCCCAATTGTTAGTACGCTCTTATATTTTATCATAATACCAAACCATATCCCAAAAGAGTTTGCCTATCAGGTTTTAAGCATCGTTTTTATTACAACTTATATAATTCCGATTTTACTACTATATTTTCTAAAAAAAGTAAAATTAGTTGAGACTTTTTATTTATCTAGCATTAATGAACGTAAGTTTCCAGTTTTATTTTTTGCTATATTATCTATTTTATTAGGTAAATTATTATTTAAGGCTAACATTGTTGATTTATTAGCACTATCCTTTTTGGGGGTTACTTTAGCCCTTAGCGTTGTTTATATTCTTTTTTTTACTAAAATAAAAACAAGCTTACACATGCTAGGTATTGGTGGGTTAATCAGCTTTATAGGCATTATCAGTTATCAATACCAGTTGAACTTACTGTTATTATTAATATTTTTGTTTTTACTATCAGGTTTTATTGCTACTTCTAGACTAAAACTACAAGCACATTCAATAAATGAGATATATATTGGTTTTATTATTGGTTTTTTAACACAAATAATTGTGTATATTTCATTTATACTTCAAAATGAAAATGTGATTCCTGTATAGAAAGGATTCAATATCTTATACCTTCGAAACTTCGGACCAACACACAGAAATAGTCGGATTTTTCAATACAAAATTTTCTATGCGAATAATATTAATCTTGTTAAAGTATATAAAAAATCAACCCTATTCTAAAATCTCTAATTTCAATTGGTGTTGTCTCATTAAGATTAGCATCAGAAAACAAATCAGTCAATCCGTAATAAAAATTAAAATTCCAAGTCCCATAACCAACAGCCAATTTTAAACCGTATTGTAGTTTATTAATTTCTGATATTCCTTTAACTTTTATTGTATTACCCGGTTCTTTAATTTTAGCATTAGAGGCAAATACGTAACTTAATTTACTGCCCACATAAATTCTCCAAAATTTGTACTTATCAATGGTTGAAGTACGCCATCGTATCTCTAACGGAATATCAATAACATGCATTGAAAATTTATTATTTTTAAATTCATCTGTTGCTATTTGGAATTGCGTTATGTTATTTATCTCTTCTATTTTAATATTCTGAAAGTATGTATTTCGTCCATAACCTAATCCTATCCCTAATGCTAAACCACCTTTATCATTTAATGGAATATCTTTAATAAAACCTAATTCAATAGCGTTAGATAAACCATTTTGATCAACTCCATCAGGTGTATTCGTTAAATTGATAATTGAAAAGCCTAAATAGAATTGATCTTCTAAATATTTAGCACTTTTGATAGTATCATTACTTTGTGCTCTAAGTAATGAACAAAGAAAGAGAAAAAGAAAAAGGCTTTTTGACATAATACAAACCTACATAAAATTTATAAAATAAAAGAGGTAATCAATCTCGACAAATCGAGAGATTACCTCTTTATATAATTTTAAAATATGATAATAATTATTTCATATTATCCAATGCGCTACCTTTAAGTGTTGAATAATTAATTTTAAGTGCATTGATATCTCGTAACTCTATCTTGATATCTGTAATAGTACCAACATTCGTCTCTACATCAGCTTTAATAGAAGTAGTTAAAAGAGGTATTTCATTTTCAGAGCGTTTTGCTCTTTCTGAAAAAATAAAACTTTTGACATCTTTTATACTAGAAATTCTATCGTTTAATTGAAGTTTATCACCTGGAGAACCATCTTTAGATTTTCCAACATAAATATAACTTACCAAACTTTTCTTTTCTAGCTTTTTTACCTGGTCGGCTTTCGGCAATTGCGGTTTTTTAATTTTCAAATCTGTTTCACGCATTACTGTAGTAACCATAAAAAAGAACAACAACATAAATACAATATCTGGTAAAGATGCAGTATTAATTGCCGGCATTCCTTTTCTTTGTTTTTTAAACTTAGACATATTAAATTTATTTTGTTGGTTCAGCCTCAGATATAATTTGAGGGTATTTCTTTTTAATATTGAGTATCTTATCTTTTAGACTTTGACTAGAGGAATTTTTAGCATTTTTTAAAAGTTGTGTATAAGATATGCCATATAATTTTTCAGATAATTTGTTTCTCAAATCTGTATAGGCACCTACTAATTCATTTTGGACAGCTATATATGCACCATATGATGTACCTCTATCACTCTGTAAAGAAATAACGGCTTTCTTTGGATGATCAGATGATTTCGGATCTTTTTTACCTCCACACCAAGTGCATTCTTCACCGTTTTCATCTGTACCTCCACCATTGTCAATAAAATTAATAGCAGCTTCGCGTAAATCACCAATTTGCATATAGGTATCACTTTCTACTAAAATTTCATTATTTCTATTTACATTAACCTCAAATACATTTTTTTCTTTAAGTATAGGTGGCTCAATATTAGGATCTTGCTTTTCAGGTAATTTACGAGAAATACCGGTATCAACATCCATTGTAGTTGTTACTAAAAAGAATATCAATAATAAGAAGGCAATATCTGCCATAGATCCTGCATTAATTTCAGGGGTTTCTCTTCTTGCCATAATATATTTTATTTAAATGATCTAACAAAACCAAGAGCAATTACAACTAAGCCAATAACTCCTAAAAATCCGGTAAAAGTAATTAAAGCACTTACCCATTTAGAAGTAGCGCCAGCTGCACCATCTTTTAAAACATGACCCACTCCATCTGTTACTGCATCACCAGAAGCTGTAAAATATGCTATAGCCAACAATACCCCTAGTGCAACTAGACCTATCATTGTTTTCTTTAATGCCTGAGGGTTTTTTACAAGATTTAGTATTGAAAATACTACTGCTATTGTTGCCGCTGCTATCAATAAAATTTTTGAAAACGTTACAATTGCGCCAACTGAACTATCTATAGAGTCGCTACCTTCAGCCATAATAACGCGTATAAAAAGAAATGCGCCAATAAAGCTTATTATTCCAACACCTATAGTTAACATTTTAGATTTATCCATAGTATTATTTTTTATGTCTGATTAAAAGATCAACTAATGAGATAGAGGCATCTTCCATATTATTAACAATACTATCTACTTTAGATACAATGTAATTGTAAAATATTTGTAGAATAATAGCTACAACTAAACCAAATACAGTTGTTAAAAGAGCTACTTTAATACCTACTGCTACTACTGCCGGAGATATATCACCTGCTGCTGCAATTGCATCAAACGCACCAATCATACCAATTACCGTACCCATAAAACCTAGCATTGGCGCCAAAGCTATAAATAATGATAACCATGAAATATTTTTCTCTAACAAGCCCATTTGCACGCCGCCATAACTAACAACTGCTTTTTCAGCTTGCTCAATACCTTCATCCATCCTATCTAATCCTTGATAAAATATAGAAGCAACAGGGCCTTTGGTATTTCTAGCAACCTCTTTTGCGGCTTCAACACCACCTGATGATAGTGCGTCTTCAACACTAGCTATCAATTTATCTGTATTAGTAGTGGCCATGTTTAAATATATAATTCTTTCTATCGCGACTGCTAATCCTAATATTAAGGCTATTAATACAATTCCCATAAAGAAAGGACCACCTTCAATAAAACGTTGTTTTAATATTTGGTGAAAGGTTTTCCCATCATCTGCTTCAGTAGCAGCTTCTTCAGTTTGAACAGCAGTTGTCACAGCATAACTGTTTTGAACTGAACCTAAAAATAATAATCCTGTAATTGCAAGGATAGTAAGTAGTTTTTTCATTGTTTTAATATTAATTAAATTAGTTAACGGGTTAAAGATATAAATTTTTTATTAAAAAAAACAACAACTGCGGAGAGAAAGGGATTCGAACCCTTGTTACAATCACTCATAAACACGCTTTCCAAGCGTGCGCCTTAAACCACTCGGCCACCTCTCCTTGACTATTATTTTTTTCAAGTGAACATCAAATAAAACAAAAAAAAATAACTTGAAAAAATAATCTTCTAAAAATTATTGTTAAGCTAAGGTCATTACCTTATATTATTTACTATCTAATTACCTATAACAAAATATGTAATTACTTGATTGTCAAGCAAAAATGATAAGTTGACAACTATCGCTTAAACCATCTCACCTCTTAATGAGGTTTCAAAAAAAGTTTTAAATTCACTTCTAGATATATTTTCTCCTAATAGATACATTAGTTTTGCTATGGCAGATTCTGTAGTTATATCTTTACCATTGATCAATCCTATTTTTTGTAACTGAATACTTGTTTCATATTGTCCTAGAATAACACTCCCTCCTATACATTGTGTAACGTCAACAATATAAATTTCATTTTGTAGTGCCTTTTTTAGTAATTCAATAAACCACTTTTCAGTAGGTGCATTTCCAGAGCCGTAAGTTTCCAAGACTATACCTTTTATATTTGGTATTTCTAAAATATTCTGTACCACTTGCTTGGTGATACCCGGAAATAGCTTTAAAATAACAATATTATCTTCCATTTTTTTTCTAACAATCAGTTTTTTATTTTTTGCCGGTCTATATAAAAGGTTGTGGTTGAATTTTAAATGAACACCACTTTCAGCAATTGGAGGATAATTAGGCGAAGCGAATGCCTCAAACTGTTCGGCGTTAATTTTTGTTGTTCTATTAGCTCTATATAGTTTGTATTCAAAATACAGACTTACTTCTGTTACAATAGGTAAATAGTTTGTATCTCTAGCAGAAGCTATTTGTATGGCTGTGATTAAATTTTCTTTAGCATCTGTACGTAAATCACCAATTGGTAATTGAGAACCTGTAAATATAATTGGTTTACTTAGGTTTTCAATCATAAAACTAATAGCTGATGCTGTATATGACATGGTATCAGAGCCTGTTAAAACAACAAAACCATCTTTTTTATCATAGTATTGTTCAATAATTTCTACAATATTAACCCAATAATTAGTATTCATATTTGATGAATCAATAGGCTTTTTGAATGAAACAGTTTCTATAGAACAATCTAACTGATTCAACTCAGGAATGTTCTTATATAAATGATTAAAATCAAATGCTTTTAATGCTTCCGATTCATAATCTTTAATCATACCAATAGTGCCACCGGTATAAATAATTAATATTTCAGGCTTTTTTGTCATTTTGTCTAAAAAATAAGGTTTGGAATAATTTATGCAGTAAATTTACCAAGATTAATTAATTTTAGATAAAATTATATAAAATATAAAAAATTATGCTATTCGGATATCTTATTTTTGGAGTAATTGCACTAGTTGGATGGATTGTTCAAAAACGTTTAAAAACAAAATTTAAAACATATTCTAAAATCCATTTACAAAATGGAATGTCGGGAAAAGAGATTGCAGAAAAAATGTTGGCAGATCATGGTATTACCAATGTTAAAGTAATTTCAACTAGTGGGAGATTAACCGATCATTACAACCCTAAAGACAAAACCGTCAACTTAAGTGAAGTTGTATATAACGAACGTAATGCTTCAGCAGCAGCTGTAGCCGCACACGAAGTAGGTCATGCCGTACAACATGCTGAGGCTTACTCCTGGTTACAATTTCGTTCTAAAATGGTACCTACAGTTAATATAACCGGTAGATTATCTCAATTTGCAATTATGGGAGGTATCTTTCTGGTCAATTCTTTCCCCCAGTTATTATTGATAGGAATTGTCTTTTTTGCTTTTTCAGTAATATTTACTTTTGTAACATTACCAGTAGAGTATGATGCAAGTAATAGAGCATTGGCGTGGTTGGAAAATAAAAATATGTTAACGAGTCAGGAACATGACGGAGCTAAAGACGCATTAAAATGGGCAGCACGTACATACGTGGTGGCTGCAGTTGGAGCTCTAGCTACACTATTCTATTATGTTTTAATTTATATGAGTAGAAGGTAATATCTTACCAACGTAAGCTAAATTTTAATTTGTCTATCAATTTGTTGATCTAACGAAATAAAAGTTTCTGTTCTAGAAACACCTTTTATAGCTTGAATTTGTTTATTCAAAACTTGCATTAAATGTTCGTTGTCTTTACATAAAATTTTGACAAAAATGGCATAATTACCTGTAGTATAATGACTTTCTATTACTTCATCAATTTCTTTTAGACGTTTCAATGCTTCTTTATAGGTGCTTGAGGTGTCTAAAAATATACCTACAAAAGCAACTGTTTTATATCCTAAAATTTTAGGGTTGATGATAAATTTTGAACCCATCAATAATCCCGATTTTTCTAATTTTCGCAATCGTTGATGAATAGCTGCACCAGAAATACCAACCTCACGAGCTATACTCAAAATAGGTGCACGTGCATTATTCATTAAATTTTTAAGAATTATTTTATCAATTCCATCAATATGTAAATCTTTTTCTTTCATTTGATTCATAAATATAATCAAAAGTAAAAAAATAAAGGGATATGAAAAAATCATATCGCTACATCACTTTAATCAATTGTAAAATCTTATTCTTCTTTCATTTTAAAATCTTCCATAAATTTAGTAGTATAATTACCCGCCAAATAATCAGGATGATCCATTAATTGTCTGTGAAAAGGAATGGTAGTTTTAATACCTTCAATAACAAATTCGTCTAATGCTCTTTTCATTTTATTGATAGCTTCTTCTCTAGTTTGAGCAGTCGTTATCAATTTAGCAATCATAGAATCATAATTTGACGGAATTGTATATCCCGCATACACATGTGTATCTAAACGAACTCCATGACCACCTGGAGAGTGTAATGTGGTTATCTTACCTGGGGAAGGTCTAAAATCTTTATAAGGATCTTCAGCATTAATTCTACACTCAATAGAATGCATAGAGGGTGTATAGTTTTTACCGGAAATAGGAACGCCAGCTGCTACTAATATTTGTTCTTGAATTAAATCAAAATCAATTACCTGTTCCGTTATTGGATGTTCAACTTGAATTCGAGTATTCATTTCCATAAAATAAAAATTCTTGTTTTTATCAACCAAGAATTCAATAGTTCCGGCACCTTCATATTTTATATATTCAGCGGCTTTAACAGCGGCTTTACCCATTTTATTACGAAGTGTACTCGTCATAAACGGAGAAGGAGTTTCTTCTGTAAGTTTTTGATGACGACGTTGAATAGAACAATCTCTTTCAGATAAATGGCAAGCCTTTCCGTAAGCATCACCAACAATTTGTATTTCAATATGACGTGGCTCTTCAATCAATTTTTCCATATACATAGCATCATTCCCAAAAAAAGCTTTTGCTTCCTGTCTAGCACCATCCCATGATTCTTCAAGATTATCTTCTTTCCAAACTGCGCGCATACCCTTACCACCACCACCTGCAGTAGCTTTTAGCATTACCGGATAACCCATTTTTTTAGCTAATTTCTTTGCTTCTTTAAATTCTTCTATTATACCTTCACTACCGGGAATTGTAGGTACTTTAGCTTTTTTCATTGTAGCTATTGCCGAAGCTTTATCGCCCATTCTATCAATCATTTCTGGAGATGCACCGATAAATTTTATACCGTGTTCAGCACAAATTTTAGAAAATTTAGAATTTTCAGACAAAAACCCATATCCTGGGTGAATAGCATCTGCATTGGTAATTTCTGCAGCAGCCATTATATTTGAAATTTTAAGATATGATTCGCTACTTAATGGCGGCCCAATACAAACTGCTTCATCGGCAAATCTAACATGTAAACTATCAGCATCTGCAGTTGAATAAACCGCAACAGTTTTGATTCCCATCTCTTTACATGTTCTAATAACACGTAAAGCTATTTCTCCTCTATTGGCTATCAATATTTTCTTAAACATAAGTTCTTCAAATTTTCAAACTTCAAAAAACAAATTCCAAATTTTTTGGATTAAATTTTGAGGTTTATGTTTTGGAATTTCTAAATTGTTATGATGGGTCAACTAAAAATAAAGGTTGATCAAATTCAACCGGAGTTGCATCGTCAACTAAAACCTTCACAATTTTACCTGAAACTTCCGATTCAATTTCATTAAAAAGTTTCATTGCTTCAATAACACATACAACATCACCTTCATTTATAGAACTTCCTACTTCAACAAATAATGGTTTATCTGGTGACGATCTTCTATAAAAAGTGCCTATTATAGGTGATTTAACAACTAGATATTTAGAATCATCGCTAGCTGAATCATCAGTTGCATCTGTTTTTGGCATTTCAGCTACAGGAGTAGATTGAACCGGAAGCTGCTGTACAGGAGTAACTGCAGCCATAGGCGCTTGAACAATAGTTGTTTCTGTTTTTCTTGGACCTGTTTTAATTGTTATTTTAACATCTTCCATTTCTAATTTCACTTCGCTGGCTCCAGATTTAGAGACGAATTTAATTAGGTTTTGAATATCTTTTAAATCCATATTAAGTAGGTTTAGTTCTTTTAATTTTGATTGTATGCCCATTTAAAGTAAATAGCTCCCCATGAGAAACCACCACCAAATGCGGTAAAAATTATTATATCTCCTTTACGGAGTTTCGTTTCATAATCGTTTAATAATAAAGGTAACGTAGCAGAAGTTGTATTTCCATATTTATGAATATTCATCATTACTTTATCCATCTCTAAATTCATTCTTCTTGCTGTTGCTTCAATAATTCTTTTATTAGCTTGATGCGGAGCCAACCATGTAATATCTTCTTTTGATAATTTATTACGTTCTAATACTTTTTCACTTACATCTGCCATATTAGAAACTGCAAACTTAAATACTGTTCTACCATCTTGATGTACAAAATGTTGTTTGTTTTTTATAGTTTCTTCAGAAGCGGGCAATACTGATCCTCCAGCATCAACTTTTAAAAATTCTCGTCCATTTCCATCAGTGCGTAAGTATTCATCTTGAAGTCCAAAACCTTCTTGGTTAGGCTCAAAAAGGACAGCTCCAGCCCCATCTCCAAAAATAATACAAGTTGTTCTATCTGTATAATCAATCATTGATGAATTCATATCAGCACCGATCAATAATATTTTTTTATATCTCCCTGATTCTATATAACTAGCAGCTGTTGACATTCCATATAAAAAACTTGAACATGCCGATATTTGATCAAATGAAAAAGCTTGTGTGGCTCCTATTTTTGAAGCTACAAAAGCAGATGTTGATGCGGCCTGCATATCAGGTGTTGCAGTTGCTACAATAACTAAATCAATTTCTTCAGGGTTTAGATTTGTTTTAAAAATCAAATCTTGAGCAGCTTTAATTGCCATAAAGGAAGTTCCTTTTCCTTTTTCTTTAAGTATTCTTCTTTCTTTAATACCGGTACGACTCGTAATCCATTCATCATTAGTTTCAACCATTGTTTCTAACATCTTGTTAGTCAGGACAAAATCTGGAACATATTTTCCAACAGCTGTAATTGCAGCAGTAATTTTACTCATTATTCTATCTTTTTAGAGATAATTTCTTGACAAAATTGTGTTCAAAGTAATGAAATTTATTTTGGTTTTTCATCAAAAAAGAGTTGTTTTAGTAAATTTTCATCAAAAAACATAAAAAAACCCTCAAAATGAGGGCTTTTCATCATTTTTTAAAATTAACTTATGCAGCAGTCTCTTCGCTATCAATTACTATTTGACCACGGTAATATAATTTACCCTCATGCCAATGAGCTCTATGATATAAGTGTGCTTCTTTGGTTGTTGGGTCAACAGCTATTTGAGGAACTGTTGCCTTATAATGTGTTCTTCTTTTATCTCTTCTCTGTTTAGAAATTTTTCTCTTTGGATGCGCCATCTTTATGTTTTTTTATCTGTTAATAAGTCTTTTAAAGTATCCCATCTAGGGTCTAAACCTCTATCTTTCTTATTTATTTTTGGTTGTAATTCTTCTAATTTATCTAATATGTCAGATTTTAATGTTCCGTCCTCTACTCCTGGATGTATCCTTTTAGATGGTAATGAAAGTACTATAGTTTCATAAATATATTGAGCAATATCTATTTCATACGCCTCATAGGGAATCAATAAAATATTTTCATTCTCGTTATCATACTTATCTGCAAACTTAACCTTCAAATCTAAATTCCCTTTTATTGGCTGTTTATATATTTCGTTAGAAATATCACAAGCAACCTTCACTTCACCCTCAATATTAAAATCAAGTTCTAATAATGTACTCTTTTTAATAAGTTCTAAATACACTTTTACATCTGCATCTAAAATATCTTCGTATTGATAAACTTCAAAGAACTTACTATCTATTTTATACTCAAATTGGTGCTTTTCTTCTTTCAAACCTCTAAAAGGAATTACATACATTTTCTTTTCCATCACTACATATCAATTTGAGCGCGCAAATATATAAAAATATTATAAATTTATTGTAAAAAATAATTACTTTCTTGTTGCTAATTTATTTTGAGTTAACTCATTATATTCTTTACGGAACTTATATATATCTAACGCTGTATAAAGTGCTTGTTTAAATGAATTATGATTTGCAACGCCTTTTCCTGCAATTTCATATGCAGTACCATGATCTGGTGAAGTTCTTACTTTATTTAAACCCGCTGTAAAATTCACCCCATTACCAAATGAAAGTGTTTTAAATGGTGCTAAACCTTGGTCGTGATACATTGCTAAAACACCATCGAAATTTTTGTATGACTCAGATCCGAAAAAACTGTCAGATGAGTATGGTCCATAAACTAATTTACCTTCTGCTTGTATTTTTTCTAATGTAGGTCTAACAATTTCATCATCTTCAGTACCAATTACGCCATTATCTCCGCAATGAGGATTCAAACCTAAGACAGCAATTTTAGGTTTACTAATTCCGAAATCTTGAATTAATGAGTGATATAATAAATTTACTTTCTTTATTAATAATTCAGCTGTAATCGTTTCAGCAATTTTCTGAACAGGTATATGCCCTGTTATAAGTCCTATTTTAATCTCGTCAGTCATTAAAATCATTAGACTCTCACCTTCTAAATTAGCCTCTAAAAACTCAGTATGTCCTTTAAAGTTAAAATCATCTGATTGAATATTATGTTTATTAATTGGTGCCGTTAACAATAAATCAATATCATTATTTTTTAGAGCTTTTACAGCCGCTTGCAATGACAAAAAAGCATATTTCCCTCCCTCTTTTGTTTCCTTACCAAAATCAATACTAATGTTTTCTTTCCATACATTTACCAAATTAATTTTATTATTTAGTACTTTACTCGCATTTTCTGTACCATGAATTTGGGTATTGATATTCAATTCTTTTTTATGTATTGTTAGTGTTTTGTTAGAAGCAAATAAAATTGGAGTGAAAATCTCTAACATTCTAGCATCTTCAAAAGTTCTAAGTATGATTTCTATACCTACACCATTAATATCACCAACAGATATGCCTACTTTTATTTTTTTAATTTCACTCATACATCAAAATAATTGCTATTTTTGAGTTTACAAAAGTAACCATTAAAATTAAAGTAAGTTCTAAAAGTTTATGTTTACAGGAATTATAGAAAGTCTTGGGAAAGTCATGTCAATTATTAAAGAGAAAAGTAATATACATATTACAATTAAAAGTGATATTTCCAGTCAATTAAAAGTTGATCAGAGTGTTGATCATAATGGTGTTTGCTTGACAGTTGTTGATGTTTATAAAGATCGTAATTTATTTACTGTTACAGCAATTGATGAAACTTTAGCAAAAACCAATTTTAAATCACTAAAAGAAACTGATTCTATTAATTTAGAACGTGCCATGAAATTAGGTGATAGACTTGACGGACATATAGTACAAGGGCACATTGATCAGATTGGTATGTGCATTGATATAAAAAATGAGAAGGGCAGTTATATTTTTACTTTTGAATATGATAATTCAACTCAAAATATTACCATAGAAAAAGGTTCAATTACAATAAATGGTGTAAGCTTAACGGTTATTAATTCATTAAAAAATAAATTTAGTGTCGCCATTATACCATATACTTATAACCATACTAACTTCAATAAGTTAAATATAAATGATACCGTAAATTTAGAGTTTGATGTTATCGGAAAATATATTGCAAGAATTGCAACACTAAAATAGTTACTCCTTATTTCTTAGCTTACTAATAGCATAACCTATACCTATTGCTAATAAAATACCAACACCTCCATCAATTGGAACACCTGGAGGATTACATGGACCCGGCCCAGGATTAGGACAAGGTACCTGTGCCATAACGTTACTCGTCACAAAGAGTATTACGACCAATAAAATTAATTTAGCGTACTTTTTTAACATTGAAATTTCCCTTTTTACTATGAACTAACGAAAAAATCGCTAATTAATTGCAAATATATAAATTCTTTTCTACTCAAAAATGCTAAAACTCCTTTTTTTTAGTAATAATAATGGTTTATTAGCCTAAAAAAAGTCATATTAATTATTAATTATAGTCTCATTTTGAATCTAGAAAGATATTCATCTGCAAGTTTCACTTACTATCTCCATACAAAATACACATTGTTTCTCTGTAATACTTGGTATATCCCGAAACTTCGGGACTCGTCCATAACCATTCTTACTTTAATTTGTGGACCCAGAAGGGCTCGAACCTTCGACCCCCTGATTATGAGTCAGGTGCTCTAACCAGCTGAGCTATGGGTCCAAAAACGGAGTGCAATATTACCGATTTTTTAGGTACTGTACAATTTTTTATGCTTTTCTTTCCATTAACAAATTTGCAAAATTTATAAACTTTTTCTTCTTTTCATCGATTAAAGAAAGGTTCTGAATATTGCGTATAGCTCTTTCTGTATAATTTTGTATTTTTTCTTCAATTAGTTTTGGTAATTCATATTTTTTAAACAGTTTTATTACTGAGGTTATCTTATTCTCTGAGAATTGCTTTGTCTCATACCATTTTATTAATTCTACCTTATCTTTTTTATTTGCTAATTCTAGCGTTCTTAAAAATAGAAAAGTCTTTTTATTTTCAACTATATCGCCTGCTTTTTGTTTGCCAAAATCTTCATCTCCAAACACATCCAAATAATCGTCTTGCAGTTGAAAGGCAATACCTAAATTTAATCCATAATCATATACTTTTTGAGCTTCAATCTCTTCAACTCCAGCTATCATAGCACCCATTTTTAAAGATGCTGCTACTAAAACTGCTGTTTTATAAGATATCATTTTAATATAATCAGCAATTGAAACATCATTTCTTGTCTCAAAATCAATGTCAAACTGCTGCCCTTCACAAACTTTTAAAGCTGTTTTATTAAATAAAACCATTAATTCTTTATACTTTTTATTATCATAAGATTCAAATAACTGATTTGTCAAAACTAACATAGCATCTCCTGACAAAACACCTGTATTTAAATTCCATTTTTCATGAACTGTTTTTTTACCTCTACGTAACGGAGCGTCATCCATAATATCATCATGCACCAACGAAAAATTATGGAACATTTCAATAGCCAATGCTGCATCTAATGCTTTTGTAACTTTTTCTCCAAATAAATCACAACTCATCAATGTTAATATAGGTCGTAATCGTTTTCCTCCTAAATTTAATATATATGTAATAGGCTCATATAAGTTTTTAGGTTCTTTAACTATAATTTTATTTTGGAGGTGTTCTAAAAATAATATTTTATAATCTTCTATACTCAAACTATATCTTTTGGGTAAAACTAATTAATCTTAATTTAATCATTATTAAAAAAAATTAATAAACTATGGAAACTTATTTGGTGTTTAAAGTTTCCTTTTGTAATTTTGCTACTATTAATGGAGGTCAAAATTTTAAATACAGCTAGTGACTTATTCTTAAGCTTAGGTTTTAAGAGTGTTACTATGGATGATCTTGCCAATGAAATGGGTATTTCAAAAAAAACCATTTATAAATATTTTTCAAACAAAGAAGATTTGGTAGAGGCTACCACAACTTTTGTGCACAATCAAATTTCTGAAATGATATGTCAAATCACTGCTCAAGGTTTAAATGCTATTTCTGAAAAATTTGCCATTAAAATTGCCTTTAAAGATATTTTTAAAAAGTCAAAAACATCTCCAATGTTCCAACTTAAAAAATACTATCCTAAAACCTATAAAAAACTGATTGATAATGAGTTTGAGATGTTTAAAGAGTGTATTGGAAGCAATCTCGAAAAAGGCATTAAAGAGGGGTTTTATAAAAAGAGTTTAAAAAAGGATCTTGTATTAAGATTTTACTTTATTTTAGTTTTCGGATTGCATGATAATGACATTTTTAACCTAGAAGATTATGATTTGAATGAGTTAGATATAGAAGCATTAGAATATCATACAAGAGCGATCGCAACAGCTAAAGGAATTTTAGAATTAGAAAAAGAATTAAATAAAATAAATCAGCAATGAAAAAAACCTTTTTAATAACAGTTTTCTTATTGTTTTTTATACAGGGTTTTTCTCAAGAAAAAATACAAACTTATACACTAGAAGAAGCTATAAATTATGCGTTGGAAAATAATAGAACTGTTAAAAATGCCGCCAGAGATATAGAAGCTGCAAAAAAACAAAAATGGGAAACAACAGCTAGTGGTTTACCTCAATTAAACGCAACTATAGATTATCAAAACTGGTTAAAACAACAAATTTCTCTTATCCCTGCTGAATTTTTTGGAGGAAATCAAGGCGAATTTGCTGAAGTGGCTTTTGGTACCAAACAAAACATAAACGCAACAGCTACATTAAGTCAATTACTTTTTGATGGTTCTTATTTAGTAGGGTTGCAATCTGCTAAAGTGTTTTTAGAAATATCAAAAAACGCTAAAGAAAAAACAGATTTAGAAGTCAGGAAAGTTGTAATCAATGCTTACGGGAATATATTATTAACTGAAGAAAGCCTTTTAATTTTAGAAAAAAATAAAAAAGTATTAGAGAAAAATCTAAATGATACAAAAAAAATATTTGAAAATGGTTTAACTGAAGAAGAAAATGTAGAGCAACTTCAAATAACCTTGGCAAGTATTGATAATAATTTAAAAAATGCTATCCGTCTAAACAAAATTGCATATCAAATGTTTAATATTACGTTAGGCAACGATGTTAAGACCTCAGTAGAACTTACTGAAAATTTAAACTCGTTAACAGCAAAAAATTTAAATATTAGTTTGTTAAGCATCGATAATAATGTCAATAATAATATAGATTATAAAATAGCCGAAAATGATAAACAGGCCAAAGAATTATTAGTCAAGTTTTATAAAACAAAAGGTTTGCCAAGTTTAACCGCTTTTATAAATGGTGGATATATTGGGAATAGTAATGATTTTAATTTTACAAATAGTGATCAAAGGTGGTTTGGTTCATCATTATTTGGCGTAAGTTTAAATGTTCCATTATTTAGTTCTTTTGGACGTTCTGCAAGAACCCAAAGAGCAAAAATTGATTTTGAAAAAGCAAAAACAAATCTAACAGAAATAGAACAGCAAATTCAATTAGAAACTGAAACCGCCAAAAGTAATTATCAATTTGCTGTAGAACAATATATCAACTCTAAAAATAATCTACATTTAGCCGAAAGCATAGAACGCAAAAATCAAATAAAGTATACAGAAGGTATTGCCACAAGTTTTGAATTAAGACAAGCTCAAACTCAACTATACTCTTCACAACAAGGATATTTACAATCAATGTTGAATGTCATTACTTCAAAAGCTGAATTAGAAGTGTTACTAAATAAGATTAGCCAAAACGATGAAATAACTATTAACCAATCTCAATCATCAACATTAGATAATACCAATAACATAAAAGAGATACAAGCATTAAAAGAACAAATTTTATTAGCCGATAAAAAACAACAAGAATTAGAGCAAGAGAAGATGAAAACACAAATACTTGAATTGCCTAAAAATAATATTTCTTTTAGTAAAAGCACATTAAAAACCGAAATAAAAGTACCTGAAAAATTAACAAATTTTAAGCCTAAAAATGCAGTAATAAAAAAGAAAAATGTAAAACCTATTGTACATAAAATACACGGAGTTGAAAGTGGTCATTATTTAATTGTTAGTGTATTTTCCAGTAAAAAAAATCTTAACAATTTTATTAAAAAACTAGAAAGTAAAGGCTTAACTCCAAAATATTTTTATAATACAAAAAGGAAACTCTATTATGCATACCTAAAAAAATATACCATTTTAACTGAGATTGAAACAGCTAAAAAAACAAAATTTAACAGTCAATATTTTGATGATACTTGGATATTATCAGTTCAAAATTAATATAAAGAAATAAAAGATGAGACATATATACACTTTACTTGTTATACTATTCCTTATAATAACATCATGCGAAAAAAAAGAAGTCGTTTCTGAAAATATTCAAGAATTGCAGGAGCAAAAAAGTGCTATAAAAATACAAATAGATAGTTTAAGCAAGAAGTTAAAAACTATCGATGCAGCACTCTCAAAATTAGATAAAACTAAAAAATTACCAGTGGTAACTATTCTACCTGTAAAATACGGAACGTTTAAGCATTATATTGAAATTCAAGGAGTTGTGAAAGCTGATAAAAATATTGAAATAAGACCTGAATTGGGAGGAGTCGTTAGGACAATTTATGTAAAAGAAGGTCAACAAGTTTCTAGAGGACAAACATTGGTTCAATTAGACGATGCTACTATAAGGAATAATATCACAGAACTAAATACTCAATTAACTTTAGCTCAAACTACTTTTGACCGTCAAGAACGTTTATGGAAACAAAAAATAGGTTCAGAAATGCAATTTCTTCAAGCAAAAGCACAAAAGGAGAGTTTTGAAAACAGCTTGGCAAGCCTAAGAACACAATCACGTAAAATGAAAATTATTGCACCGTTTAGTGGTGTAGTTGATGAAATTTTTCCTAAAATTGGTGAATTAACAAGTCCGCAAATGCCTGTTGTTCGGTTACTAAATTTAAGAAATGTATATGTTGAAGCAGATGTAACTGAAACCTATTTACATACTGTAAAAATAGGAACTGAAGCGATTATATATTTTCCTTCTATCAATAAAAAAGTTGATTCTAAAATTGCACAAATCGGAAATTATATAAATCCTGATAATCGTAGTTTTAAAACTAGAATTAACCTTTCAAATAAAAACAAACTCATTAAACCTAACTTGTTGGCAGATTTAAAAATATTAGATTTTGAAGCTGACGGAATTATTATTCCGTCAACACTTGTGCAACAAGATCAAAATGGCAATAATTACGTTTTTGTAATTGATACTGCAAACGAAGAAAATACGGTAGTAAAAAAGCTAATAGAAATTGGTAAAGAATATAATCATGAAGTTTTTATAAGTAGTGGATTAGATGAGAATGACATATTGATAAATATCGGTGCCAGACTTGTAAAAGCAGGTGACGTTGTTAATACAACGACTAAGTAATAGCTATAAATTATGAGTAAAGTAGAAAGAGAATTTAAATTATCAACATGGTCAATTAATAATAAGATGACCGTGTTTGTGATAATTGCAATGATATTTTTTGCAGGTATTTTTTCTTATCAAAGTATGCCACGAGAAGCATTCCCTGAAATTGTTGTGCCTGAAATTTATGTAGCTACACCTTATCCTGGTAACTCTGCGCTGGATATTGAAAAATTAATTACACGCCCGATAGAAAAAGAAATAAACGGAATTTCAGGTGTTGATGAAATAGTTTCAACTTCAATTGAAGGGTTTTCATCAATACAAGTAAAATTTGATTTTAGCATAACACCAGAAGAGGCGTTACGAAAAGTAAAAGATAAAGTTGATGCAGCCATGTCAGATAAAGATTTTCCTAAAGATTTACCTGCTGACCCTACAGTACAAGAAATGAATTTTGCTGAATTAATGCCGATTATGAACATTAATTTATCTGGTGAATTTTCAATGGATCAACTTAAAGAATATGGTGAGTATTTAGAAGATGAAATTGAAAAAGTACCTGAAATATCTAAAGTCGATATTAGAGGTATTCAAGATAAAGAGATAGAAATTAGCATTGACCTCTATAAAATGCAAACCTCTAAAATTAGCTTTAATGACATAGGTACTGCTATTCAAAATGAAAACATGACCATTTCAGCAGGTGATTTATTAGAAAACGGATTGCGAAGAAATGTTAGAATAGTTGGTGAGTTTAAATCTGCTAAAGAAATTGAAAATATAATTGTAAAGCAGGAAAAAGGTAATATAGTTTACCTTAGAGATATTGCTGTTGTTCGTTTTAAAGAGCAGGAAAAAGATAATTATGCCCGTGAATTTTCACAACCTGTTGTCATGTTAGATGTTACTAAACGTGGTGGTGAAAATTTAATTAAAGCTTCAACTCAAATTGATTCAATTCTTGCTAAAGCAAAAAAATCATTTTTCCCATCAAACTTATACATTTCTAAAACGAATGATATGACCAACGATACCAAAACAATGGTCGCTGATTTAGAAAACAGTATTATTCTAGGTGTTATCTTAGTAGTTTTGGTATTACTGTTCTTTTTAGGTACAAGAAATGCTCTTTTTGTAGGTATTGCTATCCCTTTATCTATGTTTATATCATTCATCATATTAAATGCATTAGGTGTAACATTAAATATGATGGTATTATTCTCTTTGGTATTAGCATTAGGAATGTTGGTTGATAATGGCATTGTAGTAGTAGAAAATGTTTATAGATTATTAGACGAAGGTTATACAAAAATTGATGCTGCCAAATTTGGTGTTGGCGAAGTTGCTATGCCAATTATTGCTTCTACTGCAACTACATTAGCTGCGTTTTTACCTTTGGCTTTTTGGCCCGGTATGATGGGTGAATTTATGAAATATCTACCTATTACTTTAATTATTGTATTAGGGTCTTCATTGTTTGTTGCTTTAGTTATCAACCCCATGTTAACTTCTGTATATATGAAAGTTAAAGAAGATGAAGTTGATTTTAAGAAACTCTTAAAATATAGTATTCTTTTTATTAGTATTGGTGTGTTATTAGTAGTTGCAGGTATAACTTTAGAAGTAAAAGGATTAAATGCTCTTGGCTTATTATTAATATTAGTAGGATTATTAAGAATTATCAACACCAAACTATTAACACCAGCTACAGCATGGTTTCAACACAAACTACTGCCTAAATTAGAAAGTGTTTATGAAAGCGTATTAAAATTTGCGCTACATGGTATAAGACCAAAATTGTTTGTTTTCGGAACCTTTGGCTTACTAATTTTATCCTTTGTACTATTTGCTTTATTCCCTCCTAAAATACTTTTCTTTCCTGAAACACCACCAAAACAGGTATATGTATATTTAGAATATCCAATAGGAACCGATATAGAGGTTACGAATGATCTTTCAAAAGAGATTGAAAATAAAATTCAAAATCATTTAAAGAAATATGAGGAAAATGGCAATAATCTTTTAATAACTTCAGTAATTGGCCAGGTTGGTGAAGGTACAAGTGACCCAAATCAAGGTCAACAAGGCGGTACAACACCTAATAAGGCGCGTATTACCGTAGATTTTGTAAAATTTATTGATAGAGATGGTATAGATACAAATGATGTTCTCATTGAGATTAGAGAATTACTTCATGGTTTTCCAGGTGTAAACATTACGGTTGATCGCCCTGAAGACGGTCCGCCAACAGGCCCGCCAATAAATATTGAGGTTACTGGCGATGATTATGAGCAATTATTATATGCCGCAGAAGACATCAGACAATTTATTAATGATGCTAATATTTTAGGTATTGAAGATTTAAAATTAGATGTAGAACAAGGAAAACCTGAACTTCCTGTAGTAATTGATAGACAAAAAGCACGTCGTTTAAATATCTCAACCGGTCAGGTTGGTGATGTATTGCGAACTTCGTTATTCGGAAAAGAAGTTTCTACCTTTAAGGATGGAGAAGATGATTATCCTATTAATATTAGATTAATGGATAAGTATCGGTACAATAAAGATGCTTTGATAAATCAGAAAATTACATTTAGAGATCAAGCAAGTGGTAAGATTGTACAAATTCCAATTTCTGCAATTGCCCATACTGAAACATCTTCAACCTTTAGTGCTGTAAAACGAAAAGATTTGAATAGAGTTATTACTGTTTTTTCAAATGTATTAGAGAATTATAACGCGACTGAAATAAATGATCAGATTAAAAAAGTATTAGAAAACTACACCTTACCGAAAGGAGTTACTTTTTCTTTTACTGGCGAACAAGAAAAACAAGCTAAAGAAATGGCATTTTTAAGTAGAGCATTGATGATTGCTGTATTTTTAATCTTCTTAATACTTGTTGGTCAGTTTAATTCAACCTCAACTCCTGTTATAATCTCACTATCGGTAATATTGAGTTTAATTGGTGTATTGTTGGGGCTTATAATTTTTAGAATGGAATTTGTTGTTATGATGACCATGATAGGTATCATTTCATTGGCAGGTATTGTTGTAAATAATGCAATAGTATTGATTGACTATACACTTTTAATAATGCAACGAAAGCGTTTGGAAAATAATTTTGCTGAAAATGCATATACCAAAGAATTGATTTATGAAAGTATAGTAGAAGGTGGTAAAACACGTTTAAGACCTGTTTTATTAACGGCAATTACAACAATTTTAGGTTTGTTACCTCTAGCTATTGGTATCAATATAAATTTTATGACATTGTTTACTGAGTTTGACCCACAATTTTATATAGGAGGTGAAAATGTTGCCTTTTGGGGACCTATGTCATGGACTATCATTTTCGGATTAGTATTTGCGACTTTTTTAACCTTGGTAATTGTTCCTGTTTTATTAAGTTTACTCACAAATTTTAAGGCAAGAGTTTTTAAACGTTTTGTTAATGAGGCATAATGCGATTAAACTACCTCGCCGCAAGTATAATTTCATTAAGTTAAGGGTTTTTATTCAAATAGAATATTTTTAT
>CAZHYX010000006.1:0-25060 GCA_964536675.1 uncultured Flavobacteriaceae bacterium | reverse complement strand
GTTATGCGTTTCTGCTTTTAATGAAATTACTGATTTAAACTCTTGAGTTTTGTAAAAGTCAGGTTTGTCAGCACGTTTTGGTGCAAATTGTTCAACTTTTGGACCTTTTATAAAAGCAACATTGTCTTTATATGCTGAAACAATATCATTAGGGTGTTGTTTAGCGGTTTCTTTAATTAACTTGAAAAGTGAAGTTGGTTTTTCTTCACCATCAATTATAAATGTACCATTGAAAATTTTATGTCGGCAATGTTCACTATTCACTTGTGAAAAACCAAATACTTCAGAATCGGTTAATGGTCGTCTAATTTTTTTTGAAACACCTTCTAGGTATGCTATTTCTTCTTCATTTAAAGCCAGGCCTTCTTGTTGATTATATAAGGCTATATTCTCAATCTCTAAAATAGGTTCAGGTTGAATATCAATGGTAAAAACATCTTGATTCAAGCCATTATATTTTTCAGAGATCATAGGGTCAAAGTCAGAAAAATCTTTTGTAACAGCGATAAATTCTTCAATTCTGATGATGTCTTCAATTCCCATATTTTGAGTGATCTCAACTGCATTTGTACTCCAAGGTGTAATCATTGCAGCTCGAGGGCCAACAAAAAAGACGTCAAGTGACGCCGTATTTAAATTTGGTTGATTGGCAAATAGCCAGCTTAATTTAGAATTGTCTTCTTTTGTAAGCTCTTTACTTGATTGCCCATCTGATATAAGGGTTTGTACAGCAAAAATTTTCTTTTTAGGATTTCCAAAGAAATGAATCATTATCTGTTGATTAATTTGTTTTGTTTTGTTTTGAAAGTTCAAAGTTACTTTTTTTCATGATTATATAACTCTAAAATTACACCATAATTTTAGAGTTATTCACCAAATAATTCACAATTGATTTTAATGCGTTTATTATTAAAAATCATTGTTGTCCGGTTAAAAAATCACAAAACCCTTTAAGCCTATGTGTAGTCATAGATTAGAGGTTTTATCTAAAGAAACACCTTGCTTTTTGTGTTATTCAAATTATAATTATCACAAAAAACATTACTTGATTAAAGGGCATAATATCAGTTGATTGCAGTCAAGTCTTTTGTCTAGTATCTAATAGCGAAGCGGTCTTATATCTTTTACCGGACACTAATGATTAAATATTTCTATATATTTATAAAATAAATTAAAACTAGATGCTTACTAAAAAGAGATACTCTTTAAAAAATATGATATCATGGACTCGTCGGGAAACTTTAGTGTTTCTTGTATTTGCTCTTGCCATAACCATATTATATGATATTTTTGGATTTACTTTCTTGCATTTGCCTTGGACTCCAATTGCATTAATCGGTACGGCAGTTGCTTTTATTGTAGGTTTTCAAAATAATGCTGCTTATGGACGTATTTGGGAAGCACGTAAGATTTGGGGAGGAATTGTAAACTCTTCACGTAGCTGGGGAATGAAAACGGCTGTAATGGTTACTAATGAGTACGCTACAAAGCCAAAACATGAAGATGAGCTAAAAGAGCATAAACGTGTGTTGGTCTATCGACATATTGCGTGGTTAACATCTTTAAGACATGCAATGAGGCAACCTAAACCTTGGGAGGTAATTCAAGAAGAACATACAAATAGAGAATGGTTGAATCTAATTCACATCCCTGAAAAGGCATCCTCTTTAGAGGATGATCTATTGAGTTATTTATCACCAGAAGAATGTAAATATGTATTAAGCAAAAACAATAAACAAGCTGCAGTTTTATACTTACAATCTAAACATATTCACAAATTAAAAGAACAAGGTGTTATTTGGGAATTCTCTTTTTTAGAATTAGAAAATTTATTAGAAGAATTTTTTACTTTACAAGGAAAGTCAGAGCGGATTAAAAATTTTCCATATCCAAGACAATATGCAACTTTGTCATATTTATTTGTAAGAATATTTTTAATATTATTACCTTTTGGTTTGATTCCTGAATTTGCAAAAATTGGAAGTAACCTAATGGGAAGTTTTCCAGAATTAGCACCTTATTTTGTTTGGCTGGGGATTCCATTTTGCACAGTTGTTTCTTGGGTATTTCATACGATGGAACGTATAGGTAGAGTTGGAGAGAATCCCTTTGAAGGATCACCAAATGATGTGCCTATTTCTACAATTTCAAGAGGAATTGAAATAGATTTACGACAAATGTTAGATGAAAATAATGAAGATATTCCTAAACAATTTCCTGAAGAGTATAATGTACAAATGTAAATAATAAAAGCAATTTTTATGATTATAAATACTTTTTTAGAACGATTAAAAAGAAGGCAATGAGCGTTTTAGTATTGACAATTTAAGATTTGTTGTTGCTTACTATAATTAAATTGGTATTAGACTCAGGTGAAGTAGAATTTTTATAAAATTCTGATCTTAATTTTTAACAGCAGCGAACCCTATTGGTTTGTCTTTATAATATATTTTTCCATAAGTGAATGTTTCATAAACCGGAAAATCTATATAATAAGATATTTTACGATTCTTAATAGGTATTTTTTTTAATGATAATACAACAGGTACACTATTTTTCTTTTTTATTCCTAAAAAGTTGACTTTATAGGTTTTTTCTTCAGAATTTTTATACCCACTTATAATATGTTCTTCAAAAATATTATAATTTTTGTTTAGAGGCTTAGATTTTAAATATACTTTTTTATCTTTTTTATAATAAAAAATACCAGTAGGTCTAACTCTAAGCTTTTTTTCATCGAGTAATAATGAGAATAAATTAAAATCTAAAATCTCTTTTTTCCCACTTACATTTTCAATAGTTATTCTAACACTTAATGTTTTTAGCTTTTTGTCTACATATCTGTATCGCTGAGCCCACAAAGACTTATTTAATACTGATTTGCCAATAATAAAATTAAAAGCTTCTTTTTGAATACTGTCTATTATTTCAGTATCTATCATATCAGGAGGGGTAATCGTATCAGTTTTAATGGTATCTTTTACCTTAATAATAGGGATAATAGACTTGTGAATAGTATCAGTTTGAGCAGTACTTGTATTTATTACTGAAGTACCGATAAAAATCAGAATTAACAGAATATACAGTTTATTAATCATGACACAATAGGTTGATTATTAATTGTTTTTTTACATAATTCACCTAATTAAAAACGTAAAAACTCAAGGATAATTGTCTAAGAAGCTTTTGTTCTTTCTAATAAAGCCATATAAAAGCCGTCAAATCCGCTGACGGAAGGTGAAATTTTCTTTTCTGCAATGAAATTAAATTCTTTATGCGATTCTAAAAATTTTTCAACTTGTTTTTCATTTTCTGAAGGTAAAATAGAACAAGTTGCGTAGACTAATTTTCCACCTACTTTTACCATCTTGGCATAAGTATTTAAAATTTCAGCTTGTGTTTTTTGTATTTCAGTTATAAATTCAGGTTGTAATTTCCATTTAGCGCCAGGATTTCTTTTCAATACTCCCAATCCGCTACAAGGAGCGTCAATTAAAACTCTATCGGCTTTATCATATAACTTTTTAATGACCTTTGTAGAATTGATATGGCGCTGTTCTATATTATGAGCTCCGGCGCGTTTGGCTCTTCTTTTTAATTCTTTTAGTTTATTATCATAAATATCAAGCGCAATAATTTGCCCTTTGTTTTCCATTAAAGCTGCAAGATGTAATGTTTTTCCGCCTGCTCCGGCGCAGGTATCAACTACGCGCATACCTGGTTTTACTTCTAAAAATTCAGCAACCAATTGTGAAGATGCATCTTGCACTTCAAAAAATCCGTTTTTAAAAGCATCAGTTCTAAAAACATTTTTACGTTCAGTTAATTGTAATGCATCTTGATGCCCTTTGACAAACTGCGTTTCAATTTCGTTCTCTAACAATAATTTTTTTAACCGTTCTTTTGTTGTTTTTAAGGTGTTTGCTCTTAATATTACAGTAGCTTGTTGGTTTAAAGAATTATTTTCTTTTGCCCATTGTTTTCCTAATTCTTTTTCACCCAAAGTATCTAACCAATCTGGGATAGATTCTTTAAAAACACGTTGTGCTTGTAGCTCATCAAACTTACCTTTGATACGGCGTACGGGAGTACCTTCAAACTGTTTCCAATCTGGTAAGGTGATACCTTTTAATGTTGCCCAAACTGAAAAGATCTTCCATAAATTTTCTTGAGTATAATGATCTTTAGTTCCGGCTATTTCATTGTATAACCTTTTCCATCGTACACAATCATAAATAGTTTCTGCCAGAAATTTACGATCTCTGGCACCCCAACGAGTATCTCTTTTTAAGGTTTTTTCTACTACTTTATCAGCATATAAACCGTCATTAAAAATATAGTTTAATGAATCAATAACTGCCAAGACTAAATTTCTGTGTAAGCGCATTGTGTTTTTTTAAGGACGCAAAGGTAGAGAATCTGATGTTGTTTTTTGAAAATTTAAATTTTATTAATATAGATAGAGAAAAAAGAGTAGAGAAAAAAGACAAAAAACTTAAAACTGTTTTGAATATTTAGTTAGTATAATATCAAACTTCTAGCACCCTAGACTCAAAACTTTTCAAAAACTCCCAATCCAAATAAAGCGAAATCATATTTTGTGGGGTCTTCGGCGTCTAATTTCCGTAAACTACTATCTAATTCATGTAATGCTTTGGCATCATTTTGTTTTCTGTTGAGTAAACCTAATTTACGTGCAGTATTACCGGAATGTATATCTAAAGGACAAGATAATTGTGAAGGTGATATGGTTTTCCAAATTCCGAAATCAACACCAGCTGTATCTTTTCGTATCATCCAACGTAAAAACATATTAATTCGTTTTGCGGCTGAATTTTTTAGTGGATCTGAGATATGTTTTTGTGTTCTTGACGGATATTGAATTTCAAAAAAGATAGTTTTAAAATGATGGATAGCAGTTTGTAATGAATCCGCAGTAGCGTATTTAGAAAATACTGTTTCTAACCCCTTATGATTGTTATAAATATGTTGTAATGCTTTGATAAAATATGTAAAATCAATGCTGTTAAATGTACGATGTACAAAACCATTTAATGAATCTAAATGATGTTCATTATGGTTTATAATAAAGTCATAAGGACTATTACCGAGCAAATCCATCATTCGGTTTGCATTTTTAATGATCATTTTCCGATTACCCCAAGCTATAGTTGCTGTTAGAAATGCCGATATTTCAATATCTTCTTTTAAAATAAATTGATGTGGAATCTGAATTGGATCAGACTCAATAAATGTGGGATTATTGTATTGGATAACTTTAGCGTCGAGAAATTCTTTGAGTTCAGTTTTGGTCATATCCATCTTCGTACTTTCTTACAATATATTGAATAGTCTTCTCCAAAAAGTTTTGCTAACACTTTTTCTTCAGGTTTTATCTGAAAGGTAGTAATATACCAAATATATAATATTAAAATAGGAATAGTAAATAAGTTACCAAGTCTAATAACAAATGAGAATAGAATAAAAAGCATACCTAAATACATAGGATTTCGCGATATTTTATAAATACCAACAATTACTAATTTTGAAGCCTTATCAGGATGCAATGGATCTGCTGTTGTACGAGCTTTTCTAAAGGCATAAATAGCAATAATTTCTATGAGAATCCCTATTGAAAAAATGATCCAACTTATTGTTCTTTGTTGCTCAAATTCAAAATGTGTACTTCCAGTTACCTTTTTTATAAGCCACATAAGTGTAGCAAATATTGCTACTTGAAGTGCAGGTGGAATTTTTAGTTTCATTTTGTATAAAATAAAATATTCGCCAAATATAAACTTTCCATTTAATTTCATACTTCAAATTAGTATATTCGTCATTCAATTATTACGTTTTTGTCAAGTATAGATTTACATACTCCCATTGAATATTTAAAAGGCGCGGGACCGGCACGGGCTGATTTACTTCGTAAGGAATTAGGAATAAGAACGCAGGCCGATCTAGCTAATTTTTTTCCAAATAGATATATAGATAGAACTCAATTTTTTAAGATTAATCAATTACAACAAAATAGTGCTGAAGTCCAAATTATTGGTAAACTAACTCATATTAAAACGGTACAGCAAAAACGTGGAAGTCGTTTAGTAGCTACCTTTATAGATGAATCCGGAACAATGGAGTTAGTATGGTTTAGAGGTGCAAAATGGATCAAAGAATCTTTAAAAATAAATACGCCTTATGTGGCTTTTGGTAGAGTAAATTGGTTTAATGGAGCTTTTAATATGCCGCATCCTGAATTGGAATTGGTTGCTGATTATAAAAAGAGTTTACAAACGGCTATGCAGCCTGTGTATCCGTCAACTGAAAACCTGACTAATAAAGGTGTTAGCAATAGAGTTATTGCTAAAATGATGCAAAATTTGTTTGTTCAGGCTAATAATACATTTGAAGAGACACTTTCACAAGACATTATTAATAAACTACAATTAATTTCTAAAAATGAAGCTTTATTCAATATTCATTTTCCGAAAAATCAACAATTATTAACAAAGGCACAACAACGTTTAAAATTTGAAGAACTCTTTTTCATTCAACTACAGCTCATCCGAAAGAAACTAATTCATAAGTCAAAAATAAAAGGATATGTTTTTGAAAAAGTGGGTGATTATTTTAATGATTTCTATAAAAATAATTTACCGTTCGACTTAACCAAAGCACAGAAAAAAGTATTGAAAGAGATTCGAAAAGACATGGTTACCGGCGCTCAAATGAATAGATTATTACAAGGTGATGTAGGTTCCGGTAAAACGATAGTTGCATTATTAACCATATTAATAGCTTTAGATAATGGATTTCAAGCAGCATTAATTGCACCTACTGAAATTCTGGCAAGGCAACATTATAATGCAATTTTAGAATTGTTAAAAGGACTTGATATTAACATAAATTTATTGACAGGTTCTGCTAAAACAAAAAAACGTAAAGAGATACATGAAAGTTTAGAGGATGGTTCACTACATATTTTAATTGGCACACATGCCTTATTAGAAGATAAAGTAAAGTTTAAAAATTTAGGGTTGACCATTATTGACGAACAACATCGATTTGGTGTAGCACAACGCGCAAAAATGTGGATGAAAGGAAGTCCGCCAAAAGATTTAAATAACCTCCCTTTAGGGGAGGTTGGAGGGGCTATAATTCCACCTCATATTTTAGTAATGACTGCCACGCCTATACCACGTACCTTAGCAATGAGTGTTTATGGAGATTTAGATATTTCGGTTATTGATGAGTTACCACCTGGACGTAAACAGATAGCTACCGCACATAGATATGATAGCAATAGATTGAGTGTTTTTAAATTTATGAAAGAAGAAATTGCCAAAGGCAGGCAAGTCTATGTGGTATATCCATTAATTCAAGAATCACAAAAATTAGATTTTAAAGATTTGATGGATGGTTATGAAAGTATTACTAGAGAATTCGCTAAGCCCAAATATCAAATAAGTATTGTACATGGTAAAATGAAAGCTACGGATAAGGAATTTGAAATGAATAGATTCCATAATAAAGAAACACAAATTATGGTGGCGACCACTGTTATTGAAGTTGGTGTTGATATCCCTAATGCCACTGTTATGGTTATAGAGAGTGCAGAACGATTTGGATTGTCACAATTGCATCAATTAAGAGGTAGAGTAGGGCGTGGTGCTGAACAAAGCTACTGCATTTTAATGACCAGTTTTAAATTGACTAGTGATGCCAAAACCCGATTAGAAACAATGGTAAAAACCAATGATGGATTCGAAATTGCTGAAGTTGATTTAAAATTGCGTGGTCCCGGAGATTTGATGGGCACACAGCAAAGCGGCGTTTTAAATTTACGAATAGCTGATATTGTTAAAGATGCTGCTATTTTAAAACGTGCTCGTGAAATAGCAATTGAAGTGTTGAGTAAAGACCCAAATTTAGCTAGTAGTGATAATAGAAATATCAATAAAACCTATCAGGAAATTACTAAAAATAGAGCCATTTGGGCTAATATTAGTTAGAAAGTAAGTAAAAAATTAAATGTCACATTGAGCACAGTCGAAATGTTTTGCAAGACTTTAAATTTGCCTACTAAGTTCAATGTGACATTATAAGTTTGAGTTCAGATAATTTTCTTAATTAATATCTTCTCCTTTTTTAAGTTTATCTATATTCGCTTGAACTCTATCTTTATTTGCTTGGGCAGGTGCTAAGTTCATTGCTCTATTCATGTATTTTATAGCAGTTTTATAGTCTCCTTTTGCAGAATATGCTCTACCCAGGCCATAATTTACAGGCCAAGTGTTTTTATGATTTTTAGCATTCCATTTAAATACCTCTAAGGCTTTATCTTTTAAACCTAGTGTAATTAACTGACGGGCATAGCCATGTACTTGAAAAATTGTACCATCAGCTAAAGAAACATCCATTAGTTTTAAGCCTTCTTCTTGTTTCCCCATTTTGTTTAAAATTGCTGATTTTATTTGGGCATTAGCAAATGTCTTTTGACTAAAAAATTGACCATTTCTTGCAGCATCTATCCATTGCATTGCTTCAGTTAGATCACCACCATTATTTAATGCAAAGTTTGCAGCTTGTTCCCAATTTAATCTATTGAATCCGGCTTGTCCTTGCATCTTTTTTCTTATATCAGCTAAGACAATATCAGTAACAGCGGCTTCAATTTTAAATGGAATTTCTTTTTTCTCCCATAATAAAGAAGCAGTTGTTGATGTTGGTTGCACATCAACAAATTCAAAAGTGAGAAGTTCTTTATGGGGAGCTTCCTTAGTTTTAACAGTAACTTTTAGAACATCTTCATCAGGATTGTAGAAAAAACTTCCCCAAGCTGAATAATTACTTGAAAAAATGATGTCGGCGTCACCGTTTTCTTCAACCACTATATGTAAACCATATTTACCGGCTTTTATAGGTTGTCCTTCAACGGTTACATCATTAGAAAATTTAATAATAGTATTTTCGTTTGCTCCAGCTCGCCAAGGAGATTCTTTGGCAGTTCCGAAGCCAAGATTATTCATGCCATAAGGTACTAATTTACCCCAAACTTCACGATCTTTTACACTAGGTCTTGAATAGGTTATTGCAATGTTTGTAATACCCACTGTTTGTTTTACAGTAGCCTTTTGACTTCCGCTGGGTGTGTTCAATTGTGCATTTATTGATGTGCCAGATAGTAAAATAGCCACAAATGCAATAGTTGTCATGATGTTTTTTGTAGTAAAGAGTTTCATAATAGCTTGGTTTATATTAATAGATAGAATTAGAATTAATATGGTATGACACTTGGTTTGTTTATGGACACCAAGTTAATTATGATATAATAAGGGAATAGTTATAGTAGTGTTAAAGTTTATTTTGAATATGTTAAAATAAAAAAGAGGCTTGTCTAAAATGTAACCTTTTAGACAGCCTCTTGATAAAGAGTAATAAAGAGAAATTATTTTATGACTAATTTTTTTGTTTCACTAAATCCTTTTGAAGTAGTGATGTTTATGAAATACAATCCGCTTTTTAAGTTTGATAGATCTATATGCTGTTCAAAAAATTCATTTTGTACAGCATCTATTTGTATCTTTTTCACTAAACGTCCTTGAGTGTTAACAATAGTTATTTGTATATCAACACTATCATCTTCAATGTCTAATTCAGTTCTTAATACCGTATGATTATTTATTGCAGGGTTAGGATATAGTCTTGTATCATCTATTTCAATCAATTCATTATCAAATCCGGTTTCTTTTCCTAAAGCAATTATAGTATTAGAAGATAAACGTTTAGATACAACACCTGAAGTTGCTGTAATAATTACATTATCAATATAAATTTGATCGGCATTTGAACTAGCATCACATTGAAATCTAAATTGTGCATTTGCAGGGAAATTATAAGACGAAGATGAAATATTCACGGTAGCTTCTGTAAAGACATTATTGTTAAAATCTGTTCCTCTAGCAAAAGTTTCTACTGTACGCCATGATGAGCCATCAAAATAGCGCAACCAAAAATCTTCATTATACTCCATACTATAACTATAAAAATTGAATTTAACTTCTAAATTATCATATGACGTAACATCATAATTACTAGATGTCATTGCTGACGCTGTACCGGAATTATCTCTAATTCTGATTGAATAATTACCATCAAATGATCTTGAACTATTTATTCTATAACAATCTCCACCACCATCAGACCATTCATCCCATCCGGTTTCAAATGAATGTGCTAACAAAATATCTGTCACTGAATCACCGCCACTAGAAGTAGTATGTGAACCTAAATCGTCAAAAGTATTCTGAGCATATACATCCCATTCTCCTGTTTTATCAAATGTCGTAGATGGGCTTGTTACTGTTTCTTTTCTACGAATGGTTTGGTCTTTTGCAAAGTTTGAAGAACCTCCGTTGAATGTTCCTATAATATCAATTAAAGTTCCGTTTTTAAACAACCCAACTGCATCATTACCATTGAATGATAATTCAGAACCTGATGAGATAATATCAGTTACAGCTATAATTGTAGATGATGCATTGCTATTTGCAGCTACAAAAACATCTCCACTAGCTAATTGTCCACTTAAAGTTAATCCAGATGACCATGATCCTGCACCATTTGATTGTTTTTTAATGCTATAGGCTGATAAATTGATTGAATTATTTGTAGCGTTTACAATTTCGAGTGCTTTATTATAGGAAGAGCCTTCAATATATTCAGAGAAGAATAGTTCTGTTGATCCGCCAGTGTTGCCACCAAATAAATTTTCTGCTTGTGGTCCGCCCCAAATTTGAGTAGCAAAAGCAGGATTGTCTATAAAGGGGTTTCTATTGCCTTGTGCGAAAGTATTTGTAGTATTGCCGTGATAGGCATTTCTGTTTATTTCTAATTGTGAAACTGGATCATCAGCATTCCATTGTAAAAATAAATCTATCATAGCGTCTGGTGTAGAAGATGAGCTTCCAATACCAACTCCTGTTGGTAAACATTGATTTCCATATCGTAAATACATGTACATCATCATTCTGGCAATATCGCCTTTCCATTCATCACCGGTATACCATCCGCCATTTGAATCACCTGCATGACCAATACCGGATGCGAACTTTTTACTACCTCGTTGTCCATTAAAAGTAACATCTGCGGGCCGTAAATGATGTGCGTCAGACCCCGGTCCTGAAGTGCCTAAATTTGGTGTTCCTAATGATTTTGGATAAGTATGTTCTCTGTTCCAATCAGTTCCATTAGTACCTCCATTAGCATTTTTACTTCTTGATTTATCAGTTATATAATTACCATCATTATCATTATATCCATATACCAAAATAACATTTGATTGAGTGGTATTATTAGGGTCTAAATCTGTAATTTTTGAAGCATCCCAAACTTGAGAATAAGATAAAAATAAAGTATGTGTATTGATGATTTTAATTGCCAATTCATCTTTTAATGTAGTACCCGTTAAAGATAAATTCACATCATTATAATAGGATGGAATTTGAGCGATAAGAAAAAAAGGTAAAAATAATAAAATTAGTAAGGCGATTTTTTTCATGTTGTTTAGCGTTTTAGATTAAGTTTAATACCAATTTAATTATAAAATTTGTCATTAATAAATTGAATTATTTTTTGCTTAGATGAGGCAAAAAAACAAAGTATAGTATTAATTATAGTTTCTTTTTTTAACAAAATATAAGTAAAAAAGGAACAGTTTATATGACTAGTTTTATGGTTAAATTGGTGTAATACAAAACTATGGGTTTATAATTGCTGAATAGTATGTTATAATTAATTTTATTAACTAAGATTTTAACATTTGATAAAACTATTAGGCAAGTGTACATTTTATTTATTAAAGAGTTGGTTGTTTTCTGCCACAGATGCACGAATGATGATGTTTAAAGAATGTAATTATAATTTCATTAACAGAAAATCTGTTTGATTTTCAGAAATCCGCGTTAATTTTTTATACACGATTAATAAAACTAAATAGATCTGTGTATTTGTGGTTTTTTTATGTTGTATGATTTTGTTATAGTATAATTGTAGAATAAGTAATTTTTTTGTGTATCATTTTATAACTTTACAAACTTTAAATTTTGATGTATGATATTTATTACAGATAGTGGCTCTACCAAATGCGATTGGATTGCAGTTGATAAAAACGGAATTCAATTATTTGAAAAAATAAGAACTAAAGGGTTGAATCCTGTATTACTAGCACCAAATGAATTATTGGGTAGAATTCAAGAAAGTGATATGTTGAGAATGCATAAAAATGATGTCAAAGAGATATTCTTTTACGGAGCTGGCTGTGGTACAGAAGGTCCTAAGTTGGCGCTTAAACAAGTTTTAAAATCTTATTTTATCAATGCTGATGTTACTGTTGAAGAAGATACTTTAGCGGCAGTATATTCAACGATAAAAAATAATGAACCTGCTGTAGTATGTATTATGGGAACTGGTTCAAATTGTACTTATTATGATGGAGAGAAAGCTCATCAAAAAATAAAATCATTAGGTTATATTCTAATGGATCATGCTAGTGGTAATTATTTTGGAAAACAACTCATAAGAGATTATTATTTTAACCATATGCCTGAAAATTTAAAGGTTTCATTTAACGAAAAATATAATTTAGACCCTGATTTTATAAAGTATAACTTGTATAAACTACCAAATGCAAATGCCTATTTAGCCTCTTTCGCTGAATTTATGTTCTTAAATAAGGACGAACAATATATTAGAGAGCTGATAAAGTTAGGATTTAAACGTTTCACCAAAAATATGATTTATCAGTTTAAAGATAAATTACAAGATGTACCGGTGCATTTTGCAGGATCAATTGCATTTCTTTCACAGGATGAAATAAAAGAAGTTGCCGCTGAAATGGGTTTTAAAGTTGGTAATTTTATTAAACGACCTATTGAGGGTTTGGTAAAGTATCATACTCAGAAATTAAAGTAATTAATTTGATTTATGACAAGAAATTAGATTCGTTAGTTTTTAATTATAAACTCTAAACCTCAAACCAACAAACTATTTCACCGCAATCATAGAAATTTCAACATTTACATTTTTGGGTAAACATGCTACTTGAACGGTTTCTCTTGCAGGTGCAGTTTCATTATTAAAATAAGAGGCATATATATCATTTATTGCTATAAAATCATTCATTTCTGCAATAAAAATTGAAGTTTTAACTACATTTTCAAATGTCATATTGGCTTCACCTAAAACAGCTTTTAGGTTTTCCATGACTTGTTTGGTTTCGGTTTTAATATCGTCTAGAATTAAATGACCTGTTTCAGGATGTATTGCAATTTGGCCTGATGTAAATAACATATTATTCACTAGTATTGCTTGACTATAAGCACCAACTGGAGCAGGTGCTTTTTGAGTTGTGATGGTTTTTTTCATTTTATTGGGTTATAAGTTATTTTATAATTGACTTGCAACGAATTACTGGTATTTAGTTTTTATTATATAAGGGTGAAAGAGTTTATGTTAAGTTACGAATACACTCATAATTTTATACACAAATTTCCTTCCCTTTGTGAAGGGTTAGGGATGGGCTTAAAACAGCCTCCTATCAGGTACTCTACGTTGGTCGTATTTTAAATCACTTAAAGGGCCTTTTACCCCTATAAAGAAATAATAAGTTGTATTGGTTCCAAACGGCACCCAGTTAAAGCTCATTCGCCAACTATCTAAATCACGTTCAAAACTTAAATTGGTGAACGTAATACCTTTTCTTTTAAAATCATAGCCAGACGAAAAACCTACTTTCCATTTAGGCGATAGTTCTACATTACCAGAAAACTGTAATGAATTATTCGAAATTTCATTCTCTCTTCTACTATTAGAATACCCTAGGGTATATCTTAAACTGATATCCCAAGGAATAGTTGCGTCAAATAATTTTACAACTTTAGCATTGCTTTCCTCTTGATTATCAGTTGTATTCCTTGTCGTTATATTACTACCAAATAAACTTTCAGAATTTGGGTCATATCCAGATGATCTATTAGGCTTTTGCTCACCAGTCTTTTTCTTACTAAACAAATCGCTTGATAGTGAGTAGCTTAAAGAAAGACTGGCGTTTGTAAGCCTAAATAGACTACCGCCATTATTAATATTAAAGGTATTAATTCTACTTCCATTAGTATTTAGCGCATAAGGGTCTAAAGACGCATTTGCATTTAGATTTAGCTTATTATCAAATAACTGCGTACCAGCAGTTACACTTACAGGACTCCACCTTAATGAGTCAGCGGCAACATTATAACTGGTTCTAAAATTTAAGACTCAGTCTCGGTTGAGTCTTTAGGCATCATTTTTGCTTCAAAAGTATTATTGATTCCAATACCAATACTACTCGATAAACCTCTTGAGGGTTCCCCAAAAATACCACCTTCAAATCTACTAAACTCTTTCAGGTCTTTTGGGTCATTACTTTGTTGTACTTCGTCAAAATAAAAACTAAAATCAGGTCTGTAATTAAAAGAGATTGAAGGTCGCATAACATGTCTAATGGCTTGTAGTCTCCCTTTTTTAAAATTAAACATACCATATAAAGTAGTTGTAGCCGATATACCACCAGAATATTCTCTAAAAGAATCAAATCCATTAATGGTATCTTTTACAATTAGGTTTGTATTTTCATTATATTGTTGATCAATAGTCTTTAAATACCAAACTTCATTGTAATTAATACTTGGCGAAAGAGTTAAATATTTTAAGGCTTTCATATTGGTGCTTAGTGATATAGTATGTTTTGCTCCAGAACGAGCTTTATCAAACATTCCTTTTTTTAGAAAGAGGTCTTCTTGTATACTAATTCTATTTTGAGCATCAAAATTATAAGTAAGACCTATATTATGAATGGCATTTTTTTTAGTGCCTGATTTTGGAGCGAAAGGATAAATACGATCCATACTCAATTGTAAAGACGGTAAAGTCATATCCACTTGTTCAGTATTAGTATTCTGCGTGTGATTGAGAGCCATATTCATATTAAATGGTGTACCAACAAACTTTTTATAATATGAAATAGACGAATTAAAAGTATTCGTTACATTCTGCGATATATTAAATTCATTTAGTGACTCTCTAAAGAATTGACTACTACCAAAATTTACTGAGGCAGAGAAACGAGAATTGGGGTTTGACTGTGAAGATTGACTATGTGACCATTGTAAATTAAAATTGTTCCTCTTACTGAAATCATCAAATCCTCGCTGACTGGTAATTAAGTTTTCAAAACGTAGCCTAAAACTACCAGTAAACTTATAACGCAAATTATAATTAGATTCAAAACGAAGTCCCCAACTACCATTTGTATACACATCACCTTGTACAGCTAAATCTACATAATCACTAATAGCAAAATAATAACCACCATTTTGCAAAAAGAAACCTTGATTATTGTTTTCGCCCCAGGTAGGAATCAAAAAACCTGATACTGACCTTTCTTTACTTAGTGGAGCATAAAAGAACGGAAGTATTGCAGGTGTAGGTACATCAGCTATATATAATTGTGATAAACCGCCCACAACTTTTTTACCTGGTACTATTTTAATATTATTTGTTACAATTTCATAATCAGGCTTATCTTTAGATGAGGTGGTAAAATGCGCTTTATTTATGAATAGAACTGAATCATTTTCACGTTTGGTAATTTGCCCTTTGATAATAATACCACCTTGTTCTGTTCTGGTATTATAAATTATTGCTTTTTTATTTTTAAAATTATAGACTAATGAATCTTGTTCGCTTTCTTGTTCACCTTGTTTAAAATGAGGTTTTTGTGTGTAGTTACCTAAACTATCAATAATTCCTCTTGCATAAGCGAGATTGTTTTTATAATCAATAATTATAATGCCTGCTTTTAATTCAATATCTTGATAATATAATTCGGCATTATTATATAAAGTTGCTTGTTGTTTTATAAAATTATTAGCAATATAATCATCAGCTTTATGTTGAATAATACCTTCAAGAAACTCTTTCGGGGGTATAATACTATCGGTCTTTACAGAGTCTTTAGCTTTTATTATTAAGTCGGTTTTTGTATTTTTATTTAAATCTTTATTTTTAGGTTTGGTTTGTCCATAACTCAGATGATATCCTAAACTTAAAAAAAGGAAAACAAAAACTATATGCTTAAAATTTGTATTCAATGCTATAAATAGTATTTTTGTAAAGTTTAAAAAATGGCTCAGTTTTTGAACTTACAAACTTACATATATTTTTTAAGTGCTTTTACTTAAAAAATAGTTAAATGGTTAATATTTTATGATTAAAATCTTATTTAAAAAAATAGCTAAAAGGAAGCTTGCTATTTTATTTATCGTTTTCTTTTTTTCTTTACAAAACGCTACTATTGTTGCTCAAGAGAAATTTAAAGTTGTCATTGATGCCGGTCATGGTGGTTCTGACCCCGGTAATTTGGGTCATAAAAGTAGTAAATATTTAGAGAAAGACATTGTACTTAAAATTGCATTGGCTGTTGGAAAACTATTAGATGCTCATAAAAATATTGAAGTAATATATACACGTGATGATGACACTTTTATAGAATTGCACGAAAGAGGTACCATTGCACAAAACTCTAAAGCAGATTTATTTATATCTATTCACTGTGATGCTTTTGGAAAAACAAGTGTACATGGAGCTGGCACTTTTGTATTAGGATTGCATGAGAATGACCGTAATTTTGAGTTTGCGAAAAAGGAGAACTCAGTAATTTTCATGGAAGATAATTATAAAGAAAAATATGATGGATTTGACCCTAATTCTCCAGAAGCTGTTATTGGTTTAACAATGATGCAAGAAGAATATTTAGATCAAAGCCTGATGATAGCTAGCTTAATACAAAATAACTTTGTTAATACTTTAAATAGAAAAGACAGAGCAGTTAAACAAGCCGGATTTTTAGTATTGCGTAATACTTTTATGCCAAGTGTTTTAATTGAAACGGGTTTTTTAACCAATACAAATGAAGGTGCATATCTAAATTCAGAAAAGGGACAGCAAGAAATAGCTAAGGCTATTTATAAAGCTATAAAACTGTATAAAAAACAATTAGATGACAATATTGTAGTTGAAGTTAAACCTAAACCCAAACCTAAACCAACAAAACCAAAAACTAGAATAGTTAAAGGTATTGATTTTAGAGTTCAAATTGCTTCAGGTACTAAAAAATTAAAAACAGCCCCTTATAACTTTAAAGGGCTTAAGGGTGTTGAACGAATTAAGATAGGTGCGCATCATAAATATTATTACGGAAAAACTTCTGATTATATAAAGGTAAAGGAAATGCAAAAAATGGCTAAAGAGAAAGGATTTACTTCTGCGTTTGTAGTTGCTTTTAAAAATGAGAGAAAAATTTCAGTTAAAGAGGCTTTAAAATAAGTATCTAATTTTTTTTATTGCTATAATCCCACAAATTGGGATAATTAGAATAATCAAATAATTCATAAATCTAAAATGTATTTCGGCTTTCTTCTCACAGAAATAATTAGTAATATTGCTATTGATAATAAATTACTATGCCAAAACTATCAAGAGAACTTAAAACAGGAATAATAGCTTTATTGGTTATTGCCATGTTTATTTGGGGATTTAGTTTTATAAAAGGAACTAATTTGTTGGACAAAAGTAGAGTTTTTTATGCCGAATACAATAATGTACAAGGTCTGTCTCCTTCAGCTCCGGTGACGATAAATGGATTAAGGGTAGGTGCAATTAATAATATTTATTTCCACCCTAAAAAGGCTGGAAAACTCATTGTAAAGTTTTCTTTAGAAAGTGATTTTAATTTTTCTAAGAATAGTATTGCCGAAATTTATAGTCCGGATTTTATTAGTGGTAAATCAATAAAGATTTTACCATCTTATACTGGAAGTAATGCAGTATCAGGCGATACTTTAAGAGGAAATATAGAAGCAGGTATTTTAGGAGCCTTAAACGATCAAATAGCACCACTACAGTCTAAAGTTGATAGTTTTTTAACCAATGCAGACTCATTACTACTTGGGTTTAATTCTATTTTTGATCAAGAAAGTCAAGTTAACCTAAAACAAGCAATTGCTAAATTAAACACTACCTTATCAACATTTAGTAATGCATCTAAATCATTAGATATAATGCTTTCGGAAGATGGTAAAATTGACTCAATATTGAGCAATGCAACAATAGCATCAAACAATTTAGTTAACCTGACTGATTCGTTAAATAGTGCAAACCTTAAAACAACTATTAAAAAATTAGAAACGACATTAAATAGTTTTAATGATATTATAGCTAATATTGAAAAAGGTGAAGGTACCATAGGTAAGCTATTAAAAGATGAAGGTCTATATAAAAACCTTGAAGGAGCCTCAAAAGAAATGGAAGAATTGCTCAGGGAGTTAAAACTCCACCCAAAACGATTTGTACATTTTTCCCTCTTCGGAAAACGACCTAAGAATTACAAGGCTGAAGAACCACAAGAATAATTAAGGTGAGTTTTGAAAATTTTCTTTCAAAAAACAAAGAGAATGAATGAGATGTAAGACGCTATTTTTTTTGAATAGCCTTAGTTTATTGAGAAAAATATAACAAAGCAGATTATCTGTTATCTTTGTTCCCATAAGGGTTTCCAAAGTTTTCTAGATACTTCCAAAAATTTTATTGTATTATCCTGATAGTACTTCAAAAATTTTAGTTGTCTCTTGAAAAACCCTGACCCCAAAGTGTCGGGATTGATGCGAATGAATTTTTAAAACTCACCTTAAGATGCCTTTTATCAAAACAATTTCATATAAAGAAGCTACTAACTCTTTAAAACGATTGTATGATAAAGTAAAAGGTCCAAATAATAATATAGATAACATAATGTTAGTTCATAGTTTAAGACCACATACTATGATAGGGCATATGGCACTATATAAAAATGTATTGCATCACGGTAATAATACAATACCTAAATGGTTCTTAGAAACCATAGGTATTTATGTAAGTTTATTAAATAATTGTAGTTATTGCGTAGACCATCATTTTAAAGGTTTGAAAAGATTATTAAATGATGATTCTAAAGCTGAAGTTATAAAAAAAAAGTTAATAACTAATTCTTACGAAACCTTTTTTGATAAAGATTATTCATTAGTTTTACGATATGCTGAAAATTTGACCAAAAAACCCAATCAAATTACTGAAAATCAGATAAATAAACTAATAAATGAAGGGTTAGATGATGGGCAAATTTTAGAAATAAATCAGGTCATTAGCTATTTCAATTATGCTAATAGAACGGTTTTGGGCTTAGGTGTCAACACAGAAGGAGATATTCTAGGTTTATCACCCAATGATAATGATGATGAAAATTGGAATCATGAATAATAACGGTAAAATTAAATGCAATATATACCAAATATACTTTTTGCAATTTTATTGATTGTAGGAATAGGTTTTTTTATTAGAAATATAAAAAAACTCATTCGCAATATAAAATTAGGTAAAGCTGTTGACAGGTCTGATAATCCTTCACTACGTTTAAAAAACATGATTAACATTGCTTTGGGGCAATCAAAAATGGTGAAACGACCAATATCTGGCTTTCTACATATTATCGTTTATGTAGGTTTTATTATTATAAATATAGAAGTTTTAGAAATTATTATTGATGGTTTATTAGGCACACATAGAGTTTTTTCTTCTCTAGGTGGTTTTTATGGTTTTTTAATTAATTCTTTTGAAATTTTAGCAGCTTTAGTACTAATTTCGGTTATAATTTTTTGGATAAGAAGAATGATACTTCGAGTTCCGCGATTTTGGAATAAAGAAATGAAGGGTTTTCCTAAAAATGATGCATTGTATATTTTGTATTTCGAAATGGTATTAATGACATTATTTTTGGTGATGAATGCTACTGATACACATTTTCAACAAGCCAATTCAGGTAATATTATCAGCCAATTTATTGCACCATTATTTAATGGCTTTAGCGCAGAATCTATACATGTAATTGAACGTACTGCTTGGTGGATTCATTTTGCTGGAATATTAGTGTTTTTAAATTATTTGTATTATTCAAAACATTTACATATTTTATTAGCTTTTCCAAATACATATTATGCAAATTTAAACCCTAAAGGAGGGTTCGATAATTTAGAATCGGTTACCAAGGAAGTGAAAATGATGTTAGACCCCAATGCTGATCCGTTTGCTACTCCTGCTGAATCAGAAGTTAATGAAGTACCAGAAAAGTTTGGTGCAGAAGATGCAACAGATCTAAATTGGGTACAATTACTAAATGCTTATACCTGTACAGAATGTGGTAGATGTACTTCCGTTTGTCCTGCAAACCTAACAGGTAAAGAGTTATCGCCAAGAGCGATAATGATGAAAACCAGAGATAGAATTGAAGAAATTGGTAAAAATATAGATAAAAACGGTCAATTTGTAGATGACGGAAAAACGTTGTTAGATACAATTTCTACAGCCGAGCTTTGGGCATGTACAAGTTGTAATGCATGTGTAGAAGAATGCCCGATTAATATTGACCCATTATCCATTATAATGGATATGAGAAGATTTCAAGTAATGGAAAAATCTGCTGCTCCTCAAGAATTAAACTTAATGATGACAAATATTGAAAATAATGGTGCCCCTTGGCAATACAACCAATTAGATAGATTAAACTGGAAAGATGAAGAGTAAATTTGATAAAGAATTAAAAGAACTTAAAGATAAAGAAGGTAATTTATTAAGCCCTGAATTATCTAAAGGAGTAAAAAATTATTTAATAGATATAGACGGAACTGTATGTGATGATATACCTAATGAAGAGCCTGAACGTATGCTTATTGCTGAAGTATACCCTGATGCATTGATAACATTAAACAAGTGGTATGACCAAGGACATATTATTTGTTTTTTTACCTCAAGAACAGAAGCTCATAGAGAATACACAGAAATTTGGTTAAAAAAACACGGATTCAAATACCATAGCCTCTTGATGGGTAAACCACGAGGTGGCAATTATCATTGGATTGATAACCACTTGGTAAAAGCAACAAGATATAGAGGAAAATTTACTGATTTAGTAGAAAAAGAAGTAACCATTGAAGTTTTTGATGATGGGCAACACGAATAAAATAGTAACTTTATAAACTAAAATTAATTGACAATGAATGTACCTGTCATGGAAGAGATGAAAGCTCAAGGTAAACAACCAGAAATATTGTTTTGGGTTGGATGTGCTGGTAGTTTTGATGATAGAGCTAAAAAAATAACTAGGGCATTTGTAAAAGTTTTAAATAAGGCGAATGTTAATTTTGCCGTTTTAGGGGTAGAAGAAAGTTGTAGTGGTGATCATGCCAAAAGAGCTGGAAATGAATTTTTATTTCAAATGCAAGCAATGGCTAATATTGAGGTTATGAATGCTTATGAGATAAAAAAAATAGTAACAACAAGTCCACACAGTTTTAATACATTAAAAAATGAATATCCTGAATTGGGTGGTAAATACCAAGTAATTCATCATACAGAATTTATAAAAACATTGATTGACGAAGGAAGAATAACAATTGACAAAAAAAAGTATGCTGGTAAAAGAATTACTTTTCACGACCCTTGTTATTTAGGTAGAGCAAATAATGTATATGAAGCTCCAAGAGATTTGATAAAAGCACTGGGTGTAAATTTGGTTGAGATGAAACGAAACAAATCAAATGCACTATGTTGCGGAGCAGGAGGAGCTCAAATGTTTAAAGAACCTGAGAAAGGAACCAAAGACATTAATATAGAACGTACAGAAGATGCGTTGGAAGTGAAACCAGATATTATTGCAACAGGTTGTCCGTTTTGCAATACAATGATGACTGATGGTATTAAAAATAAAGAAAAAGAAAACGAAATAAAAGTATTAGATATTGTAGAATTGATTGCAAATGCTCAAGATCTATAATTAAATCCCCGCCCAATTATGCCATATATTAAAGATAAAAATTTGGTAAATATTTATGAAGAGGTTGATAAAGCCAATCAAACAATTTATAAATTAAATTCCTTGCTTAAAGATGAAGAAGAGAACAATTCCATATTAAAAAAACATAGAATAATTTTAGGTTCTTTTGGTTTGTTATTATTACTATTGTTTTTATGGTCGTTTGTTAATAAATCAAAAACACCCAGCGAAAAGTATCTGCAACAAAATAACTTGACCTTAGTTGATATGGATTCTCTTAATTTATTAAAAGATGCAGCATCTATTGACAATTTAAACCATTTTGAAGATGAAGATCTTGGAGAAGACGGAATTGCCGGAGAACCTATAGTATACAGTATTCAAATAGGCGCCTTTTCAAATTTTAAAGCCAAACTTTTTTCTGATGATTTAGCTCACATGAAAGAATTTACCGAAGGTGGTTTAAATAAATATGCTATCGGTAATTTTATTACCTATGCTGAAGCTAAAATTTTAAATGAAGATTTAAGACGTTTAGGCTTTAAAGATTGTTTTGTCATTGCTCAATCTTATGGCGAAAATGTGAATATTAGAGAAGCACTTGAACTAAGTGAAGAACCACAATTTTTAAATTAAAATTAAGTTAACAAGTAATGATGATGGGAAAGAGGATTGGTTTCCAATATTTTTAACTCCTTAATAACAAATACTAAATAACAATGCCAAAGGCATTTATCAAAGCAGCCCGTTTACGTACCTTACCTTTATCACTTTCCGGAATTATTGTCGGTAGCTTTTTAGGCTATGATGATGGATATTTTGATTGGAAAATATGCTTACTCGCATTATTGACTACTATAGGGTTTCAAGTACTTTCTAATTTTGCAAATGATTATGGAGATGGTATAAAAGGAACAGATAATGACGATAGAATAGGGCCCAAAAGAGCACTGCAAAGTGGTACTATTATGCCAAAACAAATGTTAAATGCTATTAAAGTAACCGGTGTTATAACTTTTATTATAGCATTAGTATTGATTTATATTTCTTTTGGCAAAGAACACCTAACATATTTCTTTTTATTTTTAGGCTTTGGACTTGCAAGTATTGTGGCCGCTATAAAATACACTATGGGCAGTAAAGCTTATGGTTATAGTGGTTATGGTGATATTTTTGTCTTTCTGTTTTTCGGATGGTTAAGTGTAATAGGCAGTTATTTTTTATATGCTAAGCAACTAGATTTTACTATTTTTTTACCAGCAACAACTGTAGGAATGTTAAGTGTTGCTGTACTTAATTTAAACAATATGCGCGATAGAGAATCTGATACCAAAGCTAATAAAAAAACAATAGTGGTAAAGATTGGAGAAGAATTTGCAAAATATTACCATTACTACTTATTAATAGGTTCATTTTTGTTGACATTATTATATGTAATGTTGCATTATCACTCCCCAAAACAATTCTTATTTTTGATAGCTTTTATTCCTATTTTTAAACATTTGTTTACTGTATATATTAATAGAGATGCTAAAAAACTAGACCCAGAATTAAAAAAATTAGCACTGAGTACTTTTCTGTTTTCAATTCTTTTCGGATTGGGGCAAGTTCTATGATTCATTTTTTTGATTAACTTTATAATCTAAAATTAAATTGATGAAAACAGTTGCAGTAGGTTGGTTTGAAATTCCTGTAGTAGATATTGAAAGAGCCATTACATTTTACAATGAAGTCTTTGAAGTAGAAATTAGTAAACAAGATTTTGGAAGTACAGAAATGGGCTGGTTCCCATTTGATGGAAACGCCAAAGGTGCTCCGGGGACTTTAATTAAGAGTGAGGGTAATTATAAACCTTCAACAGATGGTGTCTTGGTTTATTTTAGTTCTATTGATGTTAATAATGAGTTAGCAAGAATAGAAAGTCGGAGGCGAAATTTTACAAGCTAAAACGCAAATTTCTGAAGACCATGGTTATATGGCAGTTTTTTTAGATACTGAGGGGAATAGAATGGTATTGCATTCGCAGAAATAACCTGTTCTCAACCTAAAAAACACATTCATCAGTCACTGAAGTTCCGAGTTCTATGTTTGAGGTTCTGAGTTTGGAATTTGTTTATTGAAATTTATTTGTAATTTATAATTTGCTTTTTGTAATTTTAGTTCAATATTTATGCAAGCAACCTACAAAAAGTACATTTTAAACTTCAAACAACCTAGCGGAACTTCCCGTGGTGTATTACATACCAAAGAAACTTATTTTTTACTCTTAGAAGAAGATGGCAAAAGGGGAGTAGGTGAGTGTGGTTTGTTTAAAGGTTTAAGTATTGATGACAGACCAGATTATGAAAAAAAACTACAATGGGTTTGCGAAAATATTCATTTAGGAAAAGAAAAAATACTAAAACAGGTCTTTGACCTACCGTCAATTCAATTTGGGGTTGAGCAAGCTTTTTTATCGTTAGAAAATGCTGATTCATTTGAACTGTTTCCATCAGCTTTTACACAAGGTAAAGATGTAATACCCATCAATGGATTGGTTTGGATGGGTACTGAGGCTTTTATGAAACAGCAAATTAAAGATAAATTAGAAGTAGGTTTTACAACCATTAAACTTAAAATAGGAGCAATTGATTTTGAAACAGAATTAGGATTATTAAAATCTATCCGTAATGAATATTCTTCTCAGGAAATTGAATTACGAGTAGATGCAAATGGTGCTTTTGATCCAGACAATGCATTAGAAAAATTAAAACGTTTATCTGATTGTGATTTACATTCCATTGAGCAACCCATAAAAGTAGGGCAATTACAAGAAATGGCAACCTTATGCGCAAAAACACCATTACCAATCGTATTAGATGAAGAACTGATTGGAATTTTTTCCTTTGAAGAAAAAGAAAGACTACTTAACACTATCAAACCTCAATTTATTATTTTAAAACCAAGTTTAATAGGAGGTTTCCACGGAAGTAAAGATTGGATTAAGATCGCAAACACCCATAATGTGGGTTGGTGGATAACTTCTGCCTTAGAAAGTAATATTGGCTTGAATTCAATAGCGCAATTTACCTACTCTTTAGGTGTAAAAATACCACAAGGATT